>PPEA01000275.1 GCA_002967005.1 Mycobacterium talmoniae | reverse complement strand
GCAGCAGCGCGTCGATGCCTCAAACGCCGCATCGCCCGACGCGTATACCAAGCCCTTCTCACCAGCACCAAACCCGAAATCAACCACCTAAAACCAGCAGCCGCTTGACATAGGAGCTATTGCTCGCCGGGACCTCTACAGGGTCACTACGCCGTAGTCGCCGACGTGCCCGGCCAGCACACCCAGCTGGTCTTGCGCGGAGCCCAGGGTCTGCTCGATCGCGGTGAGCCGGGCGGCGTAGTGGCCGACCGGGTATTCCGCGGTCACCCCGATGCCGCCGTGCAACTGGATGGCCTCCTGGGCGATGTGGCGCCCGGATCGGGCGATCTGCAGCTTGGCGCGGGCCGCGATCACCGGGTCCAGCTGGCCGTCGGCGATCGACATGGCGGCGTACAGGTTCATGCTGCGGGCCAACTCCAGCGACACGTACATGTCGGCGGCGCGTTGGGTCAGCGTCTGGAAGGTGTTGAGGGTAACCCCGAATTGCTTGCGGGTCTTGAGGTAGTCGGTGGTCAGCCGCAGCGCCTCCTCCATCGCGCCCAGCGCCTCGGCGCACAACGCCGACTGGAGCCGGATGAGGGCGCCACGAATGGCGGCCGACGCGTCGGAAGCCGCGCCCAGTGGTTCACCGGGCGCGGCGTCCAGCTCGACCTGCGCGCCGCGCAACCCGTCGAAGGTCCGGTACGGCCGGCGGGTCACCGCATCGGCGTCGACCAAGAACAACCCGGTCCCGCCGTCGGGCAGGGCGGCGCTGACCACCAGCGTGTCGGCGCAGTGACCGGCCAGCACCGGGTTCTTGCGTCCGCTCAGCACCCACGAATCACCGTGCTGCACCGCCGATGTGGACACCTCGGTGCTGGCCCCGCGCATGCCGGGCTCGGTGTGGGCGAAGGCCAGCAGCTTTTGGCCGGCCGCGACGTCGTCGAGCAGTTCGCGCTGCGCGTCGGTGCCGTGCTCGGCGATCAACGCGCCCGGTCCCAGCGCGGCGTTGACGACTGGTTCGGGGGCCAGTCGCCGCCCGATCTCGGTGAGCACCAACATGATCTCGATCTGCCCGCCGGCGTCGGCGTCGAAGCCCAGACCCAGGATCCCGATGTCGGCCAGCTGTTTGTACACGTCGCGGTTCCAGCCGAGCTCGGTGTCGACGATCTTGTTGCGGGTTTCGGTGTCGTAGCTGCGCGACAGCAGATCGCGGGTGGTGTCGCGGAGCAGCGTCTGCTCGTCGCTCAACTGAAAGTCCATGGCTGCCTCACAATCCCAGAATGGTGGACGCGATGATGGTGCGCTGCACCTCATTGCTGCCGCCGTAGATCGACGTCTTGCGGTAGTTCAGGTAGTGCGGGGCGGCATGCTGCGCCCAGCCCGGCGACGCGATGTCGTCGCCGCCGTCGAACGGCAACGCGTCCGGGCCGGCCACCTCGACCAGCAGTTCGGTGGCGGCCTGCTGCAGCTGGCTGCCGCGCAGCTTGAGCACCGACGACGCCGGGTTGGGTTTGCCGTCCGCCGAGCCGGTGGCCACCCGCATCTGGGTGAGCTCCAATGCCAGCAACTCGTTTTCGACCTCGGCCAGCCGCGCGGCGAACAGCGGGTCGGACAGCATCCCGGTGGCGGCGGCGCGCTCCTTGACCTCGGCGAGGCGGACCTTGGTGCGGCCCACCCCGGCGATGCCGGTCCGTTCGTTGCCCAGCAGGAACTTCGCGTAGGTCCAGCCCTGGTTCTCCTCGCCGACCAGCTGGTCCGCGGGCACCCGCACGTCCTCGAAGAACACCTCGTTGACCTCATACCCGCCGTCGATCAGCTTGATCGGGCGCAGCGTGACCCCGGGCGTGGACATCTCGAACAGCAGGAACGAGATCCCGGCCTGGCGTTTGGGGGCCTGCGGGTCGGTGCGCACCAGGCAGAAGATCCAGTCCGCGTACTGGCCCAGTGTCGTCCAGGTCTTCTGCCCGTTGACGATGTAGCTGTCGCCGTCGCGGACCGCGGTGGTGCGCAGTGACGCCAGATCCGAACCCGCCTCGGGCTCGGAGAACCCCTGACACCACCAGATGTCCAGGTTGGCCGTCGGCGGCAGGAACCGCTGCTTGATCTCCTGGGAACCGAACTCGGCGATCACCGGGCCGACCATCTTGACGTTGAAGTTCAGCGGCTCGGGCACGCTGGCCAGCTGCATCTCGTCGAGCCAGATCTGGTGCTGGGTGGGGGTCCAGTCCTTGCCGCCCCACTCGACGGGCCAGTGCGGCACCGCCAGCCCGTGCTCGTTGAGGATTTTGTGGCTGGCTACCAGGTCGTCGTGGCGGAACTCGCCCAACCGGGTCCGCTCGCGCACGTCGGCGGGGATCTTGCTGGTGTAGAAGCTGCGCAGCTCGTCGCGGAACGCGGCCTCGTCTGCGGTGAGCGCCAACTGCATGGCGGCCTCCTTGTCTGGGGGGTGTGCACCGATGCTGTTTGCACAGTAATGGGTCGCCCAATCGGTTGGTCGGGAGGTTCTGCACAGTCCCGCCTTCATCCACAGCCGGGGCCCGCCGGCCCGCCGACGGGCCGGTGCCGTCGCGGCCGCCGCCTAGCGTCGGGCCATGCGAACCGAACACCCGCCGAACGGCTGCACCGGCG
>PPEA01000274.1 GCA_002967005.1 Mycobacterium talmoniae | reverse complement strand
CGGGTCGGTGCGCGGTCGGGGGGATCCCTACCGGCTGGCGGGGGGAGTTGGGGATGCCGCCGTGGCGGGTGCAAAAGGCCCAGCGGCCGGCGCGGCGCTGGTCGCGCGACAGCGTGGCCGAAGCGCTGCGCCTGGTGGCGGCGCTCAACGCCGACGTCAAGGGGGCGGCCGCCGACGCCGACTACGCGCTGGAAGCCGCGGTGCGCAAGGTCGCCGAACTGGTGGCGGACTAGGGGTGCCGATGGCGCCGACTGTGCGATCTCATACGCGATACCCCGGATAGGCGTATCAAACCGCACAATCGCGAACGGCGGAGTCGGCATTGTGCGCCGAGCAGACGCAAAAGCCCCCATCCTGACGAAATGAGGGCCTTTTACGTCTGCTCGCGCGGGCTAAGCGCGGCGACTCAGAGCTTGTTGAACGCGCGGGCCAGCGCCGACTTCTTGTTCGCGGCCTGGTTCTTGTGGATCACGCCCTTGCTGGCGGCCTTGTCCAGCTTGCGGCCGGTCGCCACCAGCAGTTCGGCGGCCTTGTCCTTCTCGCCGGCCTCGGTGGCCTCGCGGAATGCGCGGACCGCGGTGCGCAGCGACGACTTCACCGACTGGTTACGCAGCCGGGCGCGCTCGTTGGTGCGGATGCGCTTTTCCTGCGACTTGATGTTGGCCACGCGTTAATTCCTTCTCAAAATCTCGGCTTGGGGTGCCTCAGGGCATTCGGGCGCCTGGGCAGCGACTGTTCAGGTTACCAGCCGCCGCGTCGATCTCCCAAAGCGGAACGTCGCTGGCCTTGGCAAAGGGAGAGCAACCGCGACGCCGGCGGGACAGCGTTGATGCGTTGATGCGATAGCATCATTTCATGCGTACGACCGTCGACCTCGATGACGATGTGGTCGCGGCGGCCCGCGAACTGGCGGCCAGCGAGCGGCGATCGCTGGGTGCGGTGATCTCGGAGCTGGCCCGTCGCGGCCTTGCGCCCGCGCGCGTCGAATCGGACAACGGGTTGCCGGTAATCCGGGTGCCGGCCGGGACACCGGCGATCACCCCCGGCATGGTCCGGCGCGCCCTCGACGAGGACTGAGACGCGGTGGCGCTGCTCGATGTCAATGCCCTGGTCGCGTTGGTGTGGGATTCACACATCCACCACGTGCGCATGCGAGAGTGGTTCGCCGCCAACGCATCACATGGCTGGGCCACCTGCCCGATCACGGAAAGCGGCTTCATCCGCGTCTCGGCCAACCCCACAGTGTTTCCCAGCCCGATCGGGATCGCCGACGCGGTGCGGGTGCTGACCGCGTTGCGGACCGTGGCACGCCATCGGTTCCTGACCGATGATGTGTCGATCACCGACGACGACGTTCCTCGCATCGTCGGACACCGTCAGGTGACCGACGCGCACCTGCTGACCCTGGCGCGGCGCCGCGGCATCCGCCTGGTCACCTTCGACGGCGCCGTAGCCGCCCTGGCGCAGGGTCGCGACGTGGAACTGCTCCGCGTGCTCTGACCCGCGCCTAACGTCGGCCGTATGACCGATCCGGCGCGGGACGGCGGGCGCGAGCGGCCGGCTGGTTTGTCGCTGGCCTTGCCCGCCGCGACGTGTCTGGTGGTGCTGGTGGGCGGTTTGGGATACGCGGTGGCGTTGGGCGGTGTGATGCCGTTGCCTACGGGTCGGCCGCCGCGGTGCTGGACTATGTCCGCACCCAGCACGCGGCGGTGCAGGTCAGCGCCGTCACCGCGTTGGTGTCCGCGGTGCCGCTGGGGATCTACGCCGCGATGGCCAGCGCCCGGCTGCGTCAACTCGGGATGACCCCCGCCGCGATGATCGCGCTCGGCGGCGCCTGCTGGCGGCCGGGGCGCTGGGTCTGGCCGGGTTGGTGGCGGGGGTGCTGGCCCGCCCGGAGGTCACCGCAGAGCCGGCCGTGGTCCACGCGCTGTACTACCTGGTGTTCCTCACCGGCGGAACCGGGCATATCGTCGCGCTCGGGCTGCTGCTGACCGCAATGGCGGTGCCCAGCCTGGTCCTTGGTCTGTTGCCGCGGCCGGTGGCGTGGGCGGGTCTGGTGCTCGCGGCCATCGCCGAATTGACGACGCTGGTGCTGGTCTGGCCCGCCGTCGCCCCGCTGTTGCCGATCGCGCGGCTCGGCGGTCTGGTGTGGCTGATCGTCGCCGGGGCGTTGCTGCCCACCAGCCGCGCCCCGTGACGGTCGCCTACTTGCCGGCCAGGATCAGGTACTGCGCCGAGATCTGCTGTTTGACGTCCTTCTCGTCATCCGAAAACGCGGTGAAGGCGTACCGGCCGATCCGCGCGACGCACTTGTAGTGCCAGGCGACCCGCTGCATCGACACCGGCGCCGTCTTCGCTGCCGCCCCTTTGGTCCGAGTGAAACAGCGGGCCGACGGGTAACCGGGCACCCCGGTCGCGGTGGGTTTGACCTCCGGCGCCTCGCTGATCTGCTTGGCGATCCAGTTGACCACTCGTGTAGACGCACCGGAACTAGGCGTTTGATACACCGTCGTCAAGAGTTGTGTTACCCAGACGACCCCGGCGTCGCGGAACAGCGTCGCCGCGTCGACGGGATCGTCCTCGAAGTGCAGCCAGGCAGTGGGCCGCCACGCCCCGTCGCTGAGCCCGGCCTCGCCGACGCCCGGTGCCTGCAGGGTGTGGGCCAGTAACGAGCCGGTCGGGTCTTTCGGCAGGTCGCCCAGCTTTGCCGGTTCGGTCGGCTCAAACTCGTCGATCAAGCGTTCCTGCTTGATCAGCGCGTTGTCGATGAGTCGACTGGCACTGCTTTCGTTGTTGTTGTCGTTCGTGACTGCGGCGGACTCGTAGAAGACGTACGGTCCGTGCACGAAGAAGGTGTCGATCGCGATGCCGCCGGCGTCGTCGTAGGCCGAGGCAATCGCCGCGGGATGGTCGGTGAGGGTCAGCGGCCGTCGGGGCGCCTCGCGGGTCTGCGGAACCGCGCCCGCCATTTCGCCGGCAGCCGCCGCAGCCGAACCCGGGTCGGGGAACCGCAGCACCATATTGCGTAACTCGCGGTGCGGGAAGGAGCCCCGCGTCACCCGATAACTGGAGAAGCCGGAGATGAATCCGTGTGCGACCGCGATCTCGGGCAGTGGGTCCGGTAAATCGAACGAGGTGGGAATGAACGACGCGATGGGGGCGGTGAAACCCAGCTTCTCAAGGGGTGGTTGTTGTCGCAGGTCGACGTTGACCTGCCACGGGCCGACCACGTTTTCGGCGATCCGATGCGCTTCGAAGTGGGAACCTCCGCTGCCCGCTGTGCCGAACGGTTCGCGGGCCACGATCGGATAGTTGCCGGTGTCCAGCAGTGCCACGATCGCGGCATCGGGATCAGCTGGTGCTCGCACCGCCACACCGGCCACGGTCGACGTGCAGCCCGCCAGCGTCGCCACGGTCAACAGTGCGCCGAGGATGCGAGCGGCTGATCTTCGCATGTTGTCTCTTCCCCGGCTCCTGCGCTCTTCGTTGGCATCAGCCTACGGTCCGGTTCGGTCGGAGCCGGGTTGTGGCACGGGCGACGGAGACGACGGCGACCGCGGCGCTATTGCCGCCGATCGGGGCGTCGCGGCCGCGATAAGCTCCCTGGGACTTCTCGCCTTCGACACCAGGGGGACGCATGACAGAAGGCGTTACGAGCCCGGAACCGCGCAACCCGGTGGCGGTTATCCGCCTTCCCCGTCGGGGGGCTACCCGCCGCCCGCTCCGGGTGGTTACCCACCCCCGTCGGGCGCTTACCCGCCGCCCCCGTCGGGCGGTTACCCACCGCCCCCGTCGGGCGGTTACCCACCGCCTCCGCCGGGCGGTTACCCGCCGCCGCAACCAGTTCCGCCCACCTCGCCCGCCCCGAAGGCGAAGCCGTCGATCGGCAAACGGATCGGCAGCGCCGCGATGGTGCTGATCGGGGTGATCGCGGCCAAGGCCGTCGTCGGTGGGCTTTTCCATCACCACGGCAGTAGCGGCGGCGACGAGCCCTTGTTCGATTACGCCGTCGGCACCTGCCTCAAGGTGGACACGACGATCATGGTTAAACCCGGCGACGTCCACGAACTGCCCTGCTCGTCGCCGGACGCCCGGGTGATCGTGGCCAAGAAGTACACCGGTCAGAAGAACTGTCCCACCGAGGAGTACGCCACCCTCGAGGGCGGTGGCGGCGGGCTGTGCCTGCAGGACGACCTGGCCGTCGGCACCTGCTATCAACAGGGCATCGTCACGCACTTGTTCGAACCCACCGGGTGCACCCCCGGGTTCACCGAGCCCACGGTCCGGGTTGCGCTGCGGCGCGACGGCGTGGACGACCCCGGACTGTGCGGCGGCGACCAGCAACCGCTGAACTACCCGGAGCCGCCGCTGACCTACTGCCTGGAGGTCATCGGCACCACCGGCTGACCCGAGAGCGGATCACCCACCGCGGGGCGTGGCGTAGCCTAGTGTGAACCGGATCACAAACGCGGAGGTCTGGATGCGAATAGCGGACGTGTTGCGGAATAAGGGCGCAGCGGTAGTGACCATCGACCCGGACGCCTCGGTCCGGGATCTGCTCGCCGGGCTCGCCGAGCACAACATCGGCGCCATGGTGGTGGTCGGACCGGATGGCCTGCAGGGCGTGGTGTCGGAGCGCGACGTGGTGCGCGAGTTGCACGCCCACGGCGCCAGCATGCTGGCCCGCCCGGTGTCGACGATCATGACCTCCGTGGTGGCCAGCTGCACCAAATCCGATTCGGTGGACGATGTCAGTGTGCTGATGACCGAGAACCGGATCCGGCATGTGCCGGTGCTCGAGCAGGGCCGGCTGGTCGGGATCGTCAGCATCGGTGACGTCGTCAAAACCCGGATCGAAGAGCTGCAAGCCGAGCAGGAGCAGCTGCAGTCCTACATCACCCAGGGCTAAGCGCCGTCGAGCGGGCTCAACTCCACGAATAGGAGTTGCGCAGCCGGGCCGCGACCACGTCGAACAGGGCGCGGTCCAGGATCGCGCCCTCGCGCCGGATCCCTTCCTCGGGGACGTCGAGCACCCGGTCCAACCGCACCCAGCTGGGCCGGCCCTCGTAATCCCACGGGCCGACGCCAATGCCGACCCAGGCCGGGTCGTCGTGATGGTGGGTTTGGCTGGACAACATCAGCCCCAGCAGCGTGTGCCGGTCGCGGCCCACCACCAACACCGGACGGTCCTTGCCGCGGGTGGGGTCGTCTTCGTAGACGACCCAGGTCCACACCACCTCACCGGGATCAGCGCGGCCGTCCAGGTCCGGGGCATACACGACTTTGCGGGCCCGGTGCGCGGTCGGGACGCTGCCGCTGGTCACCGGGCGACCGGCCGGGATCGCGACCGGCGGCTCCGA
>PPEA01000273.1 GCA_002967005.1 Mycobacterium talmoniae | reverse complement strand
GGCCCGGTGGCGCGGTCGGGACCCGGCCGCTGGTCACGGGGGACCGGCCGGGACTCGCGACCGGCGGCTCCGACCGTGGCGCCGGACAGGACGTCCAGACCGATCTTGATGCCTTGCTGAATGCCGCGTTGAATGCCCTGCTGGACGGCCGGCACGTGCTGGAGCTGGCGGATGACTCGCGGGGCCTCGTTGAACACGAGGTTCTCGGCAAACCGCTGAAACGTCTGCCACCCTGTCCTCCGCGGGGAAGCCATGGCGCCAGCATAGGTGAGAACGCTGAGGCGCGATTGTGTTGTCACGGTCGTCGCTGGATACCCTGGAAGCCGCGCCCCGCCGCTGTCCCACCCCGTCAACCAGGAGATTCCCATCAGCAGTTTCGCCGACCAAACCTTCACCGCGCCGGCGCAGATTCGGAACTTCTGCATCATCGCCCACATCGATCACGGCAAGTCCACGCTGGCGGACCGGATGCTGCAGCTCACCGGCGTCGTCGACGAGCGGTCGATGCGCGCCCAGTACCTGGACCGGATGGACATCGAGCGGGAACGCGGCATCACCATCAAGGCCCAGAACGTGCGGCTGCCGTGGGAGGCCAACGGCCAAAAATACGTGCTGCACCTGATCGACACCCCCGGCCACGTCGACTTCACCTACGAGGTGTCCCGCGCGCTGGAAGCCTGCGAGGGCGCCGTGCTGCTGGTCGACGCCGCCCAGGGCATCGAGGCGCAAACGCTGGCCAACCTGTACCTGGCGCTGGACCGCGACCTGGCCATCATCCCGGTGCTCAACAAGATCGACCTGCCGGCGGCCGACCCGGACCGCTACGCCGCCGAAATCGCGCACATCATCGGCTGCGAACCCGACGACGTGTTACGGGTGTCCGGCAAGACCGGCGAGGGCGTCGCCGAACTGCTCGACGAGGTGGTCCGCCAGGTGCCCCCACCCACCGGGGACGCCGACGCCCCCGCCCGGGCGATGATCTTCGACTCCGTCTACGACACCTACCGCGGCGTGGTCACGTATATCCGCGTCGTCGACGGCAAGATCGTCCCGCGCGAGAAGATCGCGATGATGTCCACCGGCGCCACCCACGAACTGCTGGAAGTCGGCATCGTCTCCCCGGAGCCCAAGGCCAGCAAAGGCTTAGGCGTCGGCGAGGTCGGCTATCTGATCACCGGGGTGAAGGACGTGCGCCAATCCAAGGTCGGCGACACCGTCACCACCGCGCGGCACGGTGCCACTGAGGCGCTGACCGGCTACCGCGAACCGCGGCCGATGGTGTACTCCGGGCTGTACCCGGTGGACGGCTCGGACTACCCGGACCTGCGCGACGCGCTGGACAAGCTGCAGCTCAACGACGCCGCCCTGACCTACGAGCCGGAAACCTCGGTGGCGCTGGGGTTCGGGTTCCGCTGCGGCTTTTTGGGTCTGCTGCACATGGAGATCACCCGGGAGCGCCTGGAGCGCGAATTCGACCTGGACCTGATCTCCACCTCGCCCAACGTGGTGTACCGGGTGGTCAAAGACGACGGCACCGAGGTGACGGTGACCAACCCGTCGGACTGGCCGGAGGGCAAGATCGGCACCGTGTATGAGCCGGTGGTCAAAACCACCGTCATCGCGCCCAGCGAGTTCATCGGCACCATCATGGAGTTGTGCCAGTCGCGCCGCGGCGAGCTCGGCGGCATGGACTACCTGTCGCCCGAACGCGTCGAGCTGCGCTACACCCTGCCGTTGGGGGAGATCATCTTCGACTTCTTCGACGCGCTGAAATCCCGCACCCGCGGCTACGCCAGCCTGGACTACGAGGAGGCCGGCGAGCAGGAGGCCGCGCTGGTCAAGGTCGACATCCTGCTGCAGGGCGAGGCCGTCGACGCGTTCAGCGCCATCGTGCACAAGGACGCCGCGGCGGCCTACGGCAACAAGATGACCACCAAGCTCAAGGAACTGATCCCGCGCCAGCAGTTCGAGGTGCCGGTGCAGGCCGCGATCGGCTCGAAAATCATTGCCCGCGAGAACATCCGCGCGATCCGTAAGGATGTGCTGTCCAAGTGCTACGGCGGCGACATCACCCGGAAACGCAAACTGCTGGAAAAGCAGAAGGAAGGCAAGAAGCGGATGAAGACCATCGGGCGGGTCGACGTGCCGCAGGAGGCGTTCGTCGCGGCGCTGTCCACCGACGCCGGCGGGGACAAGGCCAAGAAGTGACGGGCACACCGCTGGTGTCGCGGACCGCGGTGTTGCTGTCAGTGCTGGTGTTGGTCAGCGGCTGCACCCGCATCGTGGACGGCACGGTGCACCCGGCGTCGGGGCTGACCCCGAGTCCGCTCACCGGTCGCGCGGTCAAGCAGGTGCTGCTCGACGACGCCGAGCTGGAGAAGATGCTGGAGCAGCCCTTCGAAAGCGACCCCAACCTGGCGCCCCGGTTCGGCGACGACGCGTTCGACGAGCGGCCCGACGTCTCGTCCCCGGATTGCGCGCTGGCGGTCGGCCTGATGCAAAAGAGCAGCTACGACTCCGCCGACGTGCAGGAGGCCGCCCGGGAGATCTGGTGGACGCCGCGGGATGACCGCGACGCGACGGTGATCGATGTGGAAGAGGGCGTGGTCGCGTTGCCCAGCGTCGCGGACGCCGACACCGCGTTCGAGGAGCTGACCAAGCAGTGGGAGCACTGCGACGGCGAGGCGGTGACGTCCCGGGGTGACACCTTTACCCTGAGCCGACCCAAAGTCGCTGATTCGGTGCTGTCGGCCAGCACCAGTTTCAGCTTCGATTCCGGGACCATCCCCGGGGTGCGAGCCCTCGGTGTCCGGGTGAATTGCCTAGTCGAGGTGCAGGTTTCGTTCTACCGCGACGTGTCGGGGGAGCGCAAAAGCAGCGCGGTCGACATCGCGCACACCATGATGGACAAGGTCACCGCGCTGAGCTGACGCCGTTACATCGGGGCGTTGGCGGGCTGGAAGGTGCCGGTGCTTTCGGCTTCCTCCTCGGCCCGGATCACGTGCACCACCGCGTTGATCAACGCCAGATGGGTGAACGCCTGCGGGAAGTTGCCCAGGTGCCGCCCGGTGCGCGGCTCGATCTCCTCGGCGTACAGGTGCAGCGGGCTGGCGAACGACAGCAGCCGCTCGCACAGCCGCTTGGCGCGGTTGACGTCGCCGATCTCCACCAGCGCCGACACCAGCCAAAACGAGCAGATGGTGAAGGTGCCCTCCTCGCCGGCCAGCCCGTCGTCGGTCTCCTCGACGCGGTAGCGCAGCACCAGGCCGTCCTCGGTGAGCTCGTCGGCGATGGCCAGCACGGTCGCGCGCACCCGCGGGTCATCCGACGGCAAGAACCGGGTCAGGATCGCCAGCAGCAGCGACGCGTCCAGCGCGTCGCTGCCGTAGCGCTGGGTGAACACCCCGCGCGAATCCACCCCGTGTTCGAGCACGTCGGCCTTGATCTCGTCGGCGATCTCCCGCCACTGCTGGGCGTAGCTGCGTTCGCCCTGCCGCTCGGCGAGTTTGGCGCCGCGGTCCAACGCCACCCAGCACATGATCTTGCTGGAGGTGAAGTGCTGCGGCTCGCCGCGCACCTCCCAGATGCCGCGGTCGGGCTCCCGCCAATGCTTGACCGCCTCTTCGACCTGGGCCTTGAGCACCGGCCACAGCGTCTCGGGCACCTGTTCGCGCGACTTGGCGTGCAGGTACACCGAGTCCAGCATGGTGCCCCAGATGTCGTGCTGGGTCTGGTTGTAGGCGCCGTTACCGATCCGCACCGGGCGGGCATGGTCATAGCCGGACAGGTGGTGCAGTTCCTCCTCGACCAGGCTGCGTTCGCCGCCGACGCCGTACATCACCTGCAGCGGATGGCGTTCCCCGTTGTTGGCGCCGGACACGTCGGCGATGAAGGAGAAGAAGTCGTCGGCCTCGCGGTCCAACCCCAGCGTGTACAGGCCCCACAGCGTGAACGCCGAATCCCGCACCCAGGAGTACCGGTAATCCCAGTTGCGTTCGCCGTGCGGGGTCTCCGGCAGCGAGGTGGTGGACGCCGCCAGCAGCGCGCCGGTCGGCGAATAGGTCAGGCCCTTCAACGTCAGCGCGCTGCGCTGCAGGAACGCCCGCCACGGATGGTCGGGGAAGTTGCCGATATTGATCCACTGCCGCCAGAACTCGGTGGTGTTCCACAGCTTGTCGGCGGCCTCTTCGTAGGTCTGCGGCGCCGGATGCCGCGACCAGCTCAACGCGACGAAGACGTTGTCGCCCTCCTTGAGCCGGGTGCGGGCCCGGGCCTCGCGGCCCTCCAACCCCAGCCGCAGGTTGGTGGTCAGCCGCAGCGTCGGGTGACCGTCGGGGTTCTTGGTGGCCCGCGCGACCGCTTCGCTGTAGCCGTTGGCCGAGTACTCCCAGCTGGCGCCGAGCCGGTGGTAGTCGAAGGCCGGCTCGCAGCTCATCACCAGCTCGACGGTGCCGCTGACGCAGCGCACACTGCGCAGCAAGATGTGTTCGGCGTCCCAGTCCATCGGGGTGCGCCGATGCGTCCGCGACCGGGTCTCGATGTCGTGCCAGGGCCCCATCACCAGCGCGTCACGCACGATCAACCAGCCGGTATGGGTCTGCCAGGTGGTCTCCAGGATCAGGCTGCCGGGCAGGTAGCGCCGCGCCGACGGCACCGAGACGCCGTAGGGTCCCAGCCGGAAATGCCCGGCGCTGCGGTCCAGGATCGCGCCGAACACGCTCGGGGAATCCGGGCGCGGTACACACATCCACTCCACCGAGCCGGCCGCGGAGATCAGGCAGGTCGTCTCGCAGTCGGACAAAAACGCGTAGTCGGCGATCGGCGGGAACGGGTTGCGCAGCGGGGCGCCCGCCACGTAGGGCACCGGGGTGCTCATGGTCAGCGGTCGGGCGATGGTCTTGTCGGTGGGCTCGGTGGTGGGCTGGTCGGCGGGCTTGGTATGCAGGACCATGCGGCCATCATCATCTGCCGACCGGCCCGGCGTCCACCTCGGGGAGGTGTGTCGGCGGTCGCGGCGAGGTTGGTTTCCCCGGGCCGGCCGCATAGGGTGAGCGGCGTGGCTGGGTTCCTGAGCTGGTGGGACGGCATCGAACTGTGGCTGTCCGGGCTCGGCTTTGTGATACAGACCATCGTGGTGATGCCGGTGGTGTTGGTGATCGCCTACCTGGCCGCGGTGCTGATGGACGGCCTGCTCGGCAACGGCATCCAGCTGATGCGACGCGCCTGGCACAGCGACGAGGAGTCCTGATGGGCGGGCTGCCGCGATCCCGGGTGACGTTGGTGTTGGTGATCTTGATCGTGCTGGTGATCGTCACCTGGCTGCTGACCCGCTGACGCGGCCGGGCCTCGGCCTGCGGTGATGACAATTTCTGTTAGGCTTCGCGGCATGCTCGCAGCGTCCGGTAACGGTGAGTGCCACATCTTGGCGCTCATTGCCGTGGGAAATTGCGCTGTGGCCGATGTGCACTGTTGTCGCTGACGTGAGAGTCCCGTCCGCGGTGTGGCTTTGTCAGTGCGTGACCCTTAACTACTGAGCACCTTTCCGTCGCGACGGGCCGTATCGCTGAAGCCCGCACTGAAAGGTCACCCATGTTCAACCAGGCCCGACGCGCCACCGCGCTGATCGTCAGCGCGGTGCTGGGCGCCGCCCTGCTGGCGGCCTGCGGCGGCGGCCCCAGCGACGTCGTCGGCGGCAGCAGCCGCAGCGGTGCGCACACCAGCATCACGCTGGTCGCCTACTCGGCGCCCGAACCGGGCTGGAGCGCGGTGATCCCGGCGTTCACCGCCTCCGAGGAGGGCAAGGACGTGGAGGTGGTCACCTCCTACGGCGCGTCGGCCGATCAGTCCCGCGGGGTGGCGGCCGGCAAACCCGCCGACATCGTGAACTTCTCGGTGGAACCCGACATCACCCGGCTGGTGGCCGCCGGCAAGGTGTCCCCGGACTGGGACAAAGACGCCACCAAGGGTCTGCCGTTCGGGTCGGTGGTGACCCTGGTGGTGCGTAAGGGCAACCCGAAGCACATCAAGGACTGGGATGACCTGTTGCGGCCCGGGGTGGAGGTCATCACCCCCAGCCCGCTGAGTTCGGGCTCGGCGAAATGGAACCTGCTGGCCCCCTACGCGGTGAAAAGCGGCGGCGGCAAGAACGCGCAGGCCGGGTTGGACTTCGTGCGCAAACTGGTCAGCGAACACGTCAAACTGCGTCCGGGATCGGGCCGGGAGGCCACCGACGTGTTCGTCCAGGGCAGCGGCGACGTACTGATCAGCTACGAAAACGAGGCCATCGCCACCGAACGGCAGGGCAAACCGGTCGAACACCTCAACCCGCCGCAGACCTTCAAAATCGACAACCCGATGGCGGTGGTCACCACCAGCAACCATCTCGATATCGCGACCGCGTTCAAGAACTTCCAGTACACCGCGCAGGCGCAAAAGCTGTGGGCCCAGTCCGGTTTCCGGCCGGTCGACCCGGCCGTGGCCGCCGACTTCCGGGATCAGTTCCCGGCGCCGGAGAAACTGTGGACGATCACCGACCTGGGCGGCTGGGACGGTGTGGACCCGCGGCTGTTCGACAAACGCAACGGCGCCATCACCAAGATCTACATGCAGGCCACCGGATGACCGCGACCGCAGAGCCGGACAGGGACATCGCCGGGTCCGCACCCGACCGCGTCCGCGGTGGGGTAGCGGCGCAGCTGGGGCAGCGGCTGGGCAGCACCTCGCTGCGGGTGGGCACCGCGGTGGTGTGGCTGTCGATCATCGTGCTGCTGCCGCTGGCCGCGATCGGTTGGCAGGCCGTCGGCGGCGGCTGGCAGGCGTTCTGGTTGGCGATCAGCTCGCATGCCGCGCTGGAGTCGTTTCGGGTGACGCTGACGATCTCGGCCGGGGTGACCGTGCTCAACCTGATCTTCGGGCTGCTGATCGCCTGGGTGCTGGTGCGCGACGACTTTCCGGGCAAACGGCTGATCGACACCATCATCGACCTGCCGTTCGCGTTGCCCACCATCGTCGCCAGCCTGGTGATGCTGGCCCTGTACGGGCCCAACAGCCCGGTCGGGCTGCATCTGCAGCACACCGGCTGGGGTGTCGGGGTGGCGTTGGCGTTCGTGACGCTGCCGTTCGTGGTGCGCGCCGTGCAGCCGGTGCTGCTCGAAATCGACCGGGACGCCGAGGAAGCCGCCGCCTCGCTGGGGGCGGGTGGCGCGACGATCTTCACCACCATCGTGTTGCCCGCGCTGACCCCGGCGCTGTTGACCGGCGCCGGGTTGGCGTTCTCGCGTGCCATCGGCGAATTCGGCTCGGTGGTGCTGATCGGGGGCGCGGTGCCGGGCAAGACCGAAGTGTCCTCGCAGTGGATCCGCACCCTCATCGAAAACGACGACCGCACCGGTGCGGCGGCCATCTCCATTGTGCTGCTTTCTATTTCGTTCGTGGTGCTGTTCATCCTGCGCACCGTGGGCTCGCGCGCCGCCAAACGTGAGGAGCAGGCGGCATGACTCCCTCCGCGGCGATCCGCTACCTCACCCGCTACCTGGCGCTCGGCTACATTTTCGTGCTGCTGGTGGTGCCGGTCGCGCTGATCCTGTGGCGCACCTTCGCCCCGGGGCTCGGGCAGTTCTTCGACTACATCTCCACCCCGGCCGCCATCGCGGCGCTGGACTTGACGCTACTGGTGGTGGCGATCGTGGTGCCGTTGAACCTGATCTTCGGGATCCGACCGCGCTGGTGTTGGCGCGCAACAGGTTCCGGGGCAAGGGCGCGCTGCAGGCGGTCATCGACCTGCCGTTCGCGGTGTCGCCGGTCATCGTCGGTGTGGCGCTTATCGTGCTGTGGGGGTCGGCGGGCGCGTTGGGGTTCGTCGAAAACAACCTCGGCATCAAGATCATCTTCGGGTTGCCGGGCATCGTGCTGGCCAGCCTGTTCGTCACCCTGCCGTTCGTGATCCGGGAAGTCGAGCCGGTGTTGCACGAACTGGGCACCGACCAGGAGGAGGCGGCGGCCACCCTGGGTGCGGGCTGGTGGCAGACGTTTTGGCGGATCACGCTGCCGTCCATTCGGTGGGGGCTGACCTACGGCATCGTGCTGACCGTGGCGCGGACGCTGGGCGAATACGGCGCGGTGCTGATGGTGTCGTCGAACCTGCCGGGGACCTCGCAGACCCTGACGCTGCTGGTCTCCGACCGCTACAACCGCGGCGCCGAGTACGGCGCCTACGCGTTGTCCACCCTGCTGATGGCGGTTTCGGTGCTGGTCCTGGTGGTGCAGGTGATTCTGGATGCCCGGCGCGCGGGCAAGGAGGTGTCCTAGTGACTACGAACGCGATCACCGTGACCGGCGCCAACAAGCACTACGGCGATTTCGCCGCGCTGGACAACGTCGACTTCGTGGTGCCCGCCGGGTCGCTGACCGCGCTGCTGGGGCCCAGCGGGTCGGGCAAATCCACCCTGCTGCGCGCCATCGCCGGCCTGGACCGGCCCGACACCGGCACCATCACCATCAACGGGCGCGACGTCACCGGGGTGCCGCCGCAGCGGCGCGGCATCGGGTTCGTGTTCCAGCATTACGCGGCGTTCAAACACATGACGGTCCGCGACAACGTCGCGTTCGGGTTGAAGATCCGCCGCCGGCCCAAGTCCGAGATCAAGGCCAAGGTCGACAACCTGCTCGAGGTGGTCGGGCTCAGCGGGTTTCAGGGCCGCTACCCCAACCAGCTGTCCGGCGGGCAGCGTCAGCGGATGGCGCTGGCCCGCGCGCTGGCGGTCGATCCGCAGGTGCTGCTGCTCGACGAGCCGTTCGGCGCGCTGGACGCCAAGGTCCGCGAGGATCTGCGGACCTGGCTGCGCCGGCTGCACGACGAGGTGCACGTCACCACCGTGCTGGTCACCCACGACCAGGCCGAGGCGCTGGATGTGGCCGACCGGATCGCGGTGCTCAACAAGGGCCGCATCGAGCAGGTCGGCTCGCCCACCCAGGTGTACGACGCCCCGACCAACGCGTTCGTCATGTCGTTTCTGGGGGCGGTGTCCTCGCTCAACGGCGCGCTGGTGCGACCGCACGACATCCGGGTCGGGCGCACCCCGGACCTGGCGATCGCCGCCAGCGACGGCACCGGGGAGACCACCGGCGTGGTGCGCGCCACCGTCGACCGGGTGGTGACCTTGGGGTTTGAGGTGCGCGTCGAGTTGACCAGCGCGGCCACCCACGGGTCGTTCACCGCGCAAATCACCCGCGGGGACGCCGAGGCGCTGGCGCTGTCCGAGGGCGACACCGTCTACGCGCGGGCCACCCACGTGCCCCCGCTCAACGGCGCGATCGCCGAGGACGCCGATTTGCCGCGAGCGGGCGTGTCCCCGGCCGACACGCCGGCCTAATTCCCGGGTTTGCGCACCCTCGCGCCGGTCG
>PPEA01000272.1 GCA_002967005.1 Mycobacterium talmoniae | reverse complement strand
ACCGGGAGGCCCCGCCTCGGTGAGCCGCTGGCGCATCACGGTCAGCAGCCGCTCGTCCTCGCCGAGCGACGTGCGGCTCGGTGCACCCGGGCGCCGGACTCGGCGATCAACCCGGGGATGTCGATGCGCGCGTGGTAGGCGCTGGCCAGCAGGAACGGCGCGACGACGACGTCGCCGGACAGCCCGGGCAGCACATCGCGCAGGTTCGGGGTGTTCTGCTCGCAAAACGCCACCCGCACGTCCAGCTCGGGCGCCACCCGGCGCAGATGTCCCGCGATCGCCCGGGTATTGGCCGAGGAGCGCGGATCCGCGCTGCCGTGCGCGGTCAACACGAGGGTGGTCACGAGGCGTGCAGCCCGCATTCCACCTTGGCCGTGCCCTGCCAGCGCCCGCTGCGCGGGTCGGCGCCGGCCAGCGGTTTGGCGGTGCACGGAGCGCAGCCGATCGACGGGTAGCCCTCCTCGACCAGCGGGTTGACCAGCACATCGTTGGCGGCGATGTAGTCGGCCATGTCCTGATCGGTCCACGCGGCCAGCGGGTTGATCTTCACCAGGCCGAACTGCTCGTCGAAGCTGATCAGCGGGGCGTTGGCCCGGGTGGGCGCCTCCACCCGGCGCAGCCCGGTCACCCAGGCGGCGTAGCCGCGCAGCGCCGTGGTCAGCGGGACGACCTTGCGCAGCCGGCAGCATTCGCCGGGGTCGCGGGCGAACAAGTCCTTGCCCAGCAGCTCGTCCTGCTGCGCCACCGTGTGCTCGGGGGTGACGTTGAGGATCGAGATGTCGTAGACGGCCTCGACGGCGTCGCGGGTGCCGATGGTTTCGGCGAAGTGATACCCGGTGTCCAAGAACAGCACCGGCACCCCGGGCCGCACCTTGGCGGCCAGGTCCACCAGCACCGCGTCCTGCATGTTGGAGGCCACCAGGTAGTTGCAGGTCGCCGCGCCGCGCGGGCCGTGCACGCCGCCGAAGTGCTCGTCGGTCCAGCGCAGCAGCTCGGTGGCGTTGGCGCCGTCGAGTTCGGCGGCGCCGCGGGCGGCCAACTCGCGCAGCTGCGTTTCGGTCCAGTCGTTCATCGCAGGTCGTCCTCGTCGGCGCGCAGCACCCACTGGGCAAAGCGTTCGCCCTCGTCGCGGTGCTTGACGAAGTTGCGCACCACCCGCTCGATGTAGTCGCCGAGCTCGGCGTCGAAGACCTTGTGCTGGCGCAGCTTTCGGCCGAACCCGCTGTCGGCGCCGAGGCTGCCGCCCAGGTGCACCTGGAAACCGGGCACCGAGTTGCCGTGCCCGTCGTCGATCATCTGGCCCTTGAAGCCGATGTCGGCGACCTGGATGCGGGCACACGAGTTGGGGCAGCCGTTCATGTTGACGGTGACCGGCACGTCGAGCTGGGCGTTGAGGTCGTCGAGCCGGCGCTCCAACTCGGGCACCAGCGACTGGGAGCGCGTCCGGGTTTCGACGAACGACAGCTTGCAGAACTCCAACCCGGTGCAGGCCATCAGGTTTCGCCGCCAATGCGACGGCGCCGACGGCAGCCCCAGCGCGTCCAGGCCGGCGACCAGCTCGTCGAGCTTGTCGTCGGGCACATCGAGGATGATCAGCTTCTGATACGGGGTGAGCCGGGCCCGATCCGAGCCGGCCTGCTCCATCAGGTCGGCCACCTTGGACAGGATGGTGCCCGACACCCGCCCGGCGATCGAGGCCACCCCGACCGCGTTGAGCCCGTTCTTGAGCTTTTGCACCCCGACGTGGTCGACCGTGTGGGGGACCGGTTGCGGGGCCGGACCGTCGATCAGCTTGCGGTTGAGGTACTCGGTTTCGAGCACCTCCCGGAACTTTTCGACACCCCAGTCCTTGACCAGGAACTTCAGCCGGGCCTTGGACCGCAGCCGGCGGTAGCCGTAGTCGCGGAAGATCGCGGTGACGGCCTCCCACACGTCGGGCACCTCATCCAGCGGCACCCACACCCCGACCCGCTGGGCCAGCATCGGGTTGGTGGACAGGCCACCGCCCACCCACAGGTCCAGGCCGGGGCCGTGTTCGGGGTGGTTGACGCCGATGAACGAGACGTCGTTGATCTCGTGGGCGACGTCCTGCAGCCCGGAGATCGCGGTCTTGAACTTGCGCGGCAGGTTGGCGTACTCGGGGTTGCCGATGTAGCGGCGCACGATCTCGTCGAGCGCGGGGGAGGCGTCGAGCACCTCGTCGAGGGATTCGCCGGCCAGCGGGGAGCCCAGCATGCCGCGCGGGCAGTCACCGCAGGCCTCGGTGGTTTGCAGGCCGACGGCGGCCAGCCGGTCCCAGATCTCTGGGACGTTCTCGATCTCGATCCAGTGGTACTGCAGGTTCTGCCGGTCGGAGATGTCGGCGGTGTCCCGGGCGAACTCGGTGGAGATCTCACCGAGGGTGCGCACCGCCGCGGCCGACAGCGCCTTGCCGTCGCAGCGCACCCGCATCATGAAGTAGCGGGCCTCGAGCAGGTCGGCGTTCTCGTCACCGGTCCAGGTGCCGTCGTAGCCCTGTTCGCGCTGGGTGTACAGGCCCAGCCAGCGGAACCGGCCGCGCAGATCGGTTTTGTCGATGGAATCGAAGCCCTGCTTGGCGTAGATGTTCACCACGCGGTCGCGCACGTTGAGCGGGGCGTCGTCCTGTTTGAACTGCTCGTTGCCGTTGAGCGGCTCGCGCTGACCCAACGCCCACTGGCCCTCGTCTCTGGTTTTGGCGGGGCGCGGTTTCGTCTTGGGGGACGTCATCGGGCAAGCTCTCCTTCGCGGAGGAGCCGGCTGGACCGCGCAAATCACCGGTGGCTGTCCCGGCAGCGCAGATCCGGTGGCCAGCTGGAAGTTCAGGTGGGCGGGTCTACGACATCAAGGCAGACAGCGACAGCTGCAGACACGCTTGAGATCGATATGCCGACGCGCCACCAGCGCAATATCAAACGGGGTGCGGTGGGCGACGGTCACCCGGCCATTGTGCCACAGCCGCCGCGGAACCGCGCTACCAGGTCAAAGTTGGGATCACGGTGAGCAAAAGGAGTGTCTCACCGGTGATACGCTGATGTCGTGGAGTCGGTGACGGTGCGCGACCTGCGCAATAAGGGCGGCGAGGTGCTTGACCGCGTCGAGCGCGGTGAGGCCGTGGTGGTCACGCGGGATGGCCGCGCGGTGGCCGAGCTGCGCCCGGTGCCCCGTCGCGGTCCGGGACCCGCCGAGCTCATCGCGCGTCGGAAGCGGCTGCCGCGGGTGGATCCCGACGCACTGCGCCGCGATATCGACGCCGTGCTCAACCCGTCGCTGTAATGCCTGAGGCGACATCGCGGGGAATGCTCGACACCTCCACCGTGATCCTGCTGGGACGCCTCGACGATCCGGCGACTCTTCCCGAGGAGTCCGTGGTCAGCGCTGTC
Organism: Mycobacterium talmoniae; assembly: GCA_002967005.1. Lineage (GTDB taxonomy): Bacteria > Actinomycetota > Actinomycetes > Mycobacteriales > Mycobacteriaceae > Mycobacterium > Mycobacterium talmoniae. The sequence goes on along the minus strand of PPEA01000272.1, from coordinate 1,858 downwards.
ACGCTGGCCGAGTTGTCCGTCGGGCCGCATGTCGCGCCGAGCGACGAAGAGCGCGCGGCGCGCCAGGCGCATCTGCAGCAGGCCGAATCGGACTTCGACGTATTGGCCTTTGACGACGCATCGGCGCGGGCGTTCGGCGCGGTGGCGGCGGCGTTGCGTGCGTCTGGGCGAAAACCGGCTGCTCGCGCCTACGACGCGCTGATCGCCGCCAGCGCGATTGCTTACGGGTTGCCGCTGTTCACCTGCAACCCGGCGGATTTCGAGGGGATCCCCGGGCTGGATGTGCGCCCGGTGCCCCACCCCGACCGGTCCTGACGGGTCGTGCCTGGCTTTGGCTGGGCGGCCGCCGTTGAGTCTGCGTCCACGGCGCGGTCTTCTCGAACGTCTGCGCCGTGGACGCAGAATGAATGCGCGTTCACCCTCGGATCCCGCTAACGGGCCGACACCGGTTAGCCGTGGGATGATTTGGCATGCCCTCTGCTCCCGCGCCGGTTGACCTGCCCGACCTGCGGTTGCGCCCGGGCGGGCCGTTCGGGCTGTACCTGCATGTGCCGTTCTGCCTGACCCGCTGCGGCTACTGCGACTTCAACACCTACACGCCGGCCGAGTTGGGCGGGGTCAATCCCGACGCCTGGCTGGCGGCGCTGTGTACCGAACTGGAGCTGGCGGCCGCGCGGCTGGGCGCGCCGACCGTGCACACCGTGTTCGTCGGCGGCGGCACCCCGTCGCTGCTGGGGTTTGCCCGGCTGGGCGTGATGCTCGACGCGGTGCGCACCCACTTCGAGCTGGCGCCCGACGCCGAGGTCACCACCGAGGCCAACCCGGAGTCGACGTCACCGGAGTTCTTCGCCGCGATCCGCGACGCCGGCTACACCCGGGTGTCGCTGGGCATGCAGTCGGTGGCGCCGCGAGTGTTGGCGACGCTGGACCGGGTGCATTCGCCGGGCCGGTCGGCGGCCGCGGCGCGAGAAGCGCTGGCCGCCGGTTTCGAGCACGTCAGCCTGGATTTGATCTACGGCACGCCGGGGGAGACCGACGAGGATCTGCTGGACTCGGTGGAGGTGGCGCTGGACACCGGCGTCGACCACGTGTCGGCCTATGCGCTGATCGTCGAGGACGGCACCGCGCTGGCCCGCCGGGTGCGCCGTGGTGAGCTGCCTATGCCCGACGACGACGTGATGGCCGAGCGCTACCAGCTGCTCGACGCGCGGCTGAGTTCGGCCGGGTTCTCCTGGTATGAGGTGTCCAACTGGAGTCGGCCCGGCGGGGAATGCCGGCACAACCTGGGCTACTGGGACGGTGGCCAATGGTGGGGCGCCGGACCCGGCGCGCACGGGTTCGTCGGCGACGTCCGATGGTGGAATGTCAAGCATCCCAACGCGTATGCGGGGTTGATTAGCGACGGTGAGCTGCCGGTGGGCGGGTTTGAAGAGCTGTCTGACGGTGACCGGCATACCGAGGACGTGATGTTGGCGCTGCGGCTGCGGCGGGGGTTGGAGGTGTCGCGGTTGGGTGCTGAGGAACGGCGTCGCGCTGACGCCGCCGTCGCCGATGGCCTGCTGGTCACCGAGGGAGGTCGGCTGGTGCTAACGGACCGTGGCCGGTTGCTGGCCGACGGGGTGGTGCGCGGACTGCTGGGGTAGTCAGCGGGTGGCCGCGATCACCGACACGGTGTCGTCGCCGCCGTTGGTGACGTAAACCATGTGGCCTTCGGGATCGACGGCTATCTGCATCGGCATAGCCCCGACGTGATGTTGGCTGTGACGGTGTTGGTGGTGGTGTCGATGAGGACACCGTGCTGGCGCTGGAGTTGGCGACGTAGGCGGTGTGGGTGGTGGGGTCGACGGCCGCCGAACGG
>PPEA01000271.1 GCA_002967005.1 Mycobacterium talmoniae | reverse complement strand
CGGCACCCAAGCGCTGGACCGCGGCGACGTGCACGATCGGCGGGCGCGCGAGGACCTGGAGTCCGACGCCAAGGAGATCGTCGAACACGCCATCTCGGTGCGCACCTCGATGGCCGAGATCGACGAGGTCGCCGAGCCGGGCAGCGCCGCCGTCACCGATTTCATGACGGTGCGGGAGCGGGGCAGCGTGCAGCACCTGGCTCGACGGTCAGCGCCCGCCTGGACGCGGCCCACGACCGGATGGATGCGCTGGAGGCCCTGTTTCCGGCGGTCACCGCGTCCGGCATTCCCAAGGCCGCCGGGGTGGACGCCATCCTGCGCCTGGACGATTGCCCGCGGGGGCTGTATTCCGGTGCGGTGGTGACGTTTTCCGCCGACGGCGAGCTGGATGCCGCGCTGACGCTGCGGGCCGCCTACGAACGCGACGGGCGGACCTGGCTGCGCGCCGGCGCCGGCATCATCGACGTGTCCAGCCCCGACCGCGAATTCGAGGAGACCTGCGAGAAGCTGGGCACGCTGGCCCCGTACCTGATCGAGCGGTCCTAGCGCGCGGCTCTTGCGCCGACTGTGCGGTGTGATACCCGATACGCCTGCCTGGCGTATGGAATCGCACAGTCACGAACGCGACTGCTCGGCGTCTTCTAGGTAGTCGGACAGCAGCCGGCCGACCATGGATTCGATCGTCGACTCGATCGACGACGCCAACGTCGCGGTCACCGACGCGACGGCCTGGGTGCGGAACCGGACCAGCATGGTGATCAGCTCGGCGATCTCGGTGTCGGCCGACAGCGGTTCGCCGGGTTTGATCTGGTCGACGACGTGCTCGGCGCCGGCGCGCACCAGGATGTCGCTGATCGCGTCGATGTGCGGCAGGGTCTCCTCGTATAGGCCGATGAGCCGGTCGATCCCGATGCCGTAGCCGCGGATCTCGTTGAACGCCTCGATCAGCTTGGGTCGGGTCACGGTGGCCTGCCCGTCGTCCAGGCGGATCAACCCCAACGCCACCAGCCGCTCGAACGCGGCCCGGTCGTCGATCAGCCGTTCGGCCTGCGCCCGCGGCATGGTCTGGGGTCGTTCGGTGGTCCAGCTGCCCGCAATCGCGGTCTCCAGGCCCAGCACATCGCCGAGGTTCTTGCCCTCCTCCCACGCGCCGAGCATCTCCTTGACGTGGGCGATGTTGTAGCCGCGGTCGAGCATCGAGGTGATCAGCCGCAGCCGGGTCAGGTGAGTGTCGTTGAACAGCGCGATCCGCCCCACCCGCAGCGGCGGCGGCAGCAGGCCGCGGTCGCGGTACACCCGGATATTGCGGGTGGTGGTGCCGGCCAACCGGGCCAGGTCGTCGATGCGGTATTCCCCCGACGGCGCGGTGTGCTGCGGGTGGCGCACCGCGGCGTCGAAGAGTTGGGCGACCGCGGTTTCGATGACGTCGCGGGACTGGCGGCGCACCCGCCGCGGTACCCGCCGCACATTGGCCAGCACCCCGGCGATCGTGCCGGCTTCGGGTCGTCGCTCCGGGGCCATCAGGCGGAGGTGACGGCGACGCGCGCGTCGGCGTCACGTGCCACCGCGTGGTAGTCGGCGAACCGGAAGTCGGCCATCTGTCGAAGATACTGGGTGGCGAATCCGGGATACATCGACGCGTTGAAGCCGTCCTTGGTCAGATACCAGCTGCGGCAGCCCGACATCCACGTCGTCTTGGTGAGCCGGCGCTGGATGCCCGCGTTGTAGCGGCGTTGGATGTCCGCGCGCACATCCAGGTAGCGCAGATCCTCGCCGAGGATGGTGGTGATCGCGCGCACCGCATAGTCGAGCTGGCCTTCGATATACACCAGCAGCGAGTTGTGGCCGGGCCCGGAGTTGGGTCCGGTCATAAAGAACAGGTTGGGGTAGCCGTGCGCGTTGATGCTCTTGTACGCCTGCGCGCCGCCGGCCCATTCGTCGGCCAGCGACCGGCCGCCGATCCCGGCGACCGGGTAGGGCGGGCCGGTCAGGTGCACGTCGTAGCCGGTGGCGAACACGATGGCGTCCAGGTGGTGCTCGACGCCGTCGCTGGTGCGGATCCCGGCCGGGCTCAGGGTCGCGATCGGCCAGTCGATCAGCTTGCAGTTGTCGCGCTGCAGCGCGGGGTAGTAGTCGCTGGACACCAGCATGCGTTTGCAGCCCGGGGTGAAATCGGGGGTGAGTTGCCGGCGCAGCCACGGATCCTTGACCTGGCTGCGCAGGTGGGCCTTGCCCAGCCGGGCGACGAGCCCGGTCAGCGGCGTGTTCCACACCAGCGCGGTGGCACTGGCCTCATGCCCCCAGAACAGGGCCTGCCGGGCAAGCTGTTGGGCCGCAGGGACTTTCGAGAACAGCTCCTGGACCGAAGGCGGGATCGCCACGTCGAGGCGGGGCAGCACCCAGCCCGGGGTGCGTTGGAACACCTTGACGAACTCGGCGTGTTTGACGAGCTCGGGAACGATCTGGATGGCGCTGGCGCCGGTGCCGATCACCGCGACCCGCTTGCCGGTGAAATCGTAGTCGTGATCCCAGTGGGCACTGTGGATCTTGTGGCCGCGGTAGGTGTCCAGGCCGCGCAGGTCGGGGAAGCTGGAGTCCGGCAACGGACCGGACGCCAAGATCACGGTGCGGGCCCGGAACCGTTTGCGCCCCACGGTGGCGCTCCACACCCCCGCGGCCTCATCGAAGACCAGCCCGCTGACTTCCTGGCCGAACCGGATGTGGCGGCGCACGTCGAACCGATCGGCCATCTCCTCGATGTGCCGGCGGATCTCGTCGGCGGGGGAGTACGCCCGCGACCAGGTGGGGTTGGGAACGAACGAAAACGAGTACAGCAGCGACGGGATGTCGCAGGCCGCACCGGGATAGCTGGTGTCACGCCAGGTTCCGCCGACCCGGTCGCTGCGCTCCAGGATCACCAGGTCGTCGACGCCGGCCTTTTTGAGTTTGATCGCCGCGCCGATGCCGGTGAAGCCGGCGCCGACGATCAGCGTTTGATAGGTGTGGTTGCCGGCCATGGGGTTAGGCCGCCGGCTCGTAGGTGAGCTCTTTGAACCAGCTCGGTATCGGTTTGAGTAGCCGCTTCGGGTAGAAGTCGGACAGCCACACCGTCGGATTGGCCAGCAGGTGATACGGACTGCGCGGGTTGGCCACCAAGCTGGCGTATCGTTTGACGATCTGGTAGGCCGGCACCCGCCAGGTGTGTTCGCCACGCTCGCCCAACTGCTTGAACCGCAGCAGCGCGGTGTACAGGCGCTCGGGATCCAGCCCCATGCCGATGATCTCGTTGCGCACCCGGTTGAACAGCGGTACGGCCATCAGCGCGCCGATGATTACCCCGGGGGAGGCGACGTTGCCGACGAACTCGATCGCCAGCCGGCGGGCGTCGGCGTGCCCGATCAACTCCAGCACGGCGAAATCGACGGCGAGGTGCCGGGATTCGTCGTTGTTGATCTTCTCGAAGACCTGGTGACACACCGGGTCGTCGACCTCTTCGAGCAGGAACTTCAGCAGCGCCCCATCCAGGGCGACCTCCAGCATCGGGATCACGGTGCCCAGCAGCGACAGCGGCATATCGTCGGAGTAGCTGTCCAGCCACTGCATGGCCAGCCGGATGTTGACGTTGGGTTCGGGCAGCTCGGCGCCGTCCAACATGCCCCAGCGCTTCATCAGCGCCAACTCGGCGTTGGCGTGGCGCTGCTCCTCGGCGTGGAAGTAGCGGTAGATCTCGGCCAGCGTCGCGGTAGGGGCCTTCTTCGCCAGCGCGGCGAACCCGCGCGCGCCGATGTTTTCGATCCAGCACAGGTCGGCCATGAACGCCTTCAGCTTGGGCCGGAGCTCATCGCTGATGGTCTCGGCGCCCGGCGCGTCCCAGTCGATGTCGGCCAGCGCCCACTGCCGGTCCTTGATCTTCGCCAGCATCACGTCCATGTCGATGGCCATGTGCGTCGCTCCTTTACTTAGTGGGGCCGGGCTCGGGACAGCAGGCCGAGCGCCCGGGTGTACGTTTCTGGGGCGAAACGTTTGATATCCCAACCGATCTTGGCGTCCAGCTGCGGCATGCAGTACAGCCCGCCGCGGTCATGGGTGTCCAGGCAGGTCCGGGCGACCTTGGTCGCGGAGAAGCCGGTCCAGCGCATCAACTTGGCGGCCAGGTCCGCCGAGTCGCTGGTGATGCGGCCGGTTTCGACGATGTTGGTCTTGACGAACGTCGGGCACAGCACGGTGACCGCGATCCCGGTGCCGGATAACTCGGCGGCCAGGGTTTCCGACAGCGACAGCACGCCGGCCTTGCTGACGTTGTAGGCGGCCATGCCGGGCGCCGCACCGAAGGCGGCCGCCGAGGCGACGTTGATGATGCCGCCGTAGCCGGCCTCCCGCAGGATCGGGGTGAACACGTGGCAGCCGTGGATCGGGCCCCACAGGTTGATGCCTAGCGTCCAGGTCCAATCCTCCAGCGGCACTTCGCCGATCGGGGTTCCGCCGGCGCCGACTCCGGCGTTGTTGATCACCAGGGTGGGTGGGCCGTCAAAGAAGTCTTGGGCGGCGGCGGCCAGGTTTCCGACGTCGTCGATCTTCGACACATCGCAGTGCACCGCAACCGCTTTGCCTTGCTGTGCGGTGATGGCGTCGGCGGTGCGCTGGGCGGCGGCGTCGTCGATATCGCTGCACACCACGGCGCCGCCGCGCTGGGCGAGTTCGGCGGCGAACGCCGCGCCGATCCCGCTGCCGGCGCCGGTCACCACCGCCGCTGCGCCCCGGCTGCGTTTCTTGGTAGTCAGGCCGAGCATTGCGCATCCGCTGCGACAGCGTCCGTCATGCAATTGAGTCAACAACAAATGGTGACATTCGTCAATGGCACTTTTGGGTTGGGCTGGCCGACGCGGTGTCGGTGCTGGACACCTGGGCGTTCTGGTGGGATTAGCCGGCGTCGCAGGTGCGAGCGTGCGCAGATCCGGGATTTTCGTCGGCGTGTCGACCGGGGACACGCACGCTCGCGCCAAGGGCGACCCGTTCTGCAATCGCTTTTTTGTCGATTTTGCCGACCGGCGTCAGCGGCAGGCCCGGCAGCGCGACCAGCACATCGGGGCGGGCGTGGGTGGCCACGCCGCGCTCGTCGAGGTAGCCGTTGACCTCCGCCAACGTCACCGGATCCGCGTGGAAAACCACCGCCGCGCAGATCCGTTCACCCAGATACTGATCGGGCAGCGGCACCGCCGCCGCGCTGCGGATCGCCGGATGGGTCAGCAGCTGCTCCTCGAGGTCGGCGGCGGCCACCGTCTCGCCACCGCGCTGGATGACGTCCTTGACCCGGCCGGTGACCTCCAGATACCCGTTCGCTAGCCGGCGGACCTTGTCGCCGGTGCGAAAAAACCCGTCCGGGGTGAACGACCGCTCGTTGATCGCCTTGGCGGCGAAATACCCGTTGAGCGTGTAGGGGCCGCGCACCAGCAGTTCCCCCTCCTCGCCCGCGGGCACGTCCGCCCCGGCGTCGTCGACGACCCGCAGCTCGTCGGCGTCGCACAGCGGCGCGCCTGGGTGGTCTCCACCAGCTCGGGCGGATCGTCGAGCCGGGTGTAGTTGAGCCAGCCCCTCGGCCATCCCGAACACCTGCTGCAACCCGGGCGCAACGCGGCACGCACCCGGCGGGCGTCGTCGGCGGCCAGTTTGGCCCCGCCACCTGCAACAGCCGGCAACGTT
>PPEA01000270.1 GCA_002967005.1 Mycobacterium talmoniae | reverse complement strand
CGTGGCGATCCGTGCCGACATCCACGCCGTCGGGGGCCGCGCCGACCACCGGGTCGACGCCGAATCGCTGCGCCGCTGGGCGCGCCACACCACCGGCACCTTCGGGTTGTCGTTCTACGACGGCGGCCACTTCTACCTCAACGAGCACATCGAGGCGGTCGCCGCCCAGGTCAATGCCGATGTCCGATAACCGGATTCCCGCCGAGGCCGACCCGGTGGTCATCGTCGGTATGGCGCTCGAGGCACCCGGGGAGGTGGACAGCGCCGAGGACTACTGGGCGCTGCTGTCGCAGCAACGCGAAGCGCTCAGCCCGTTTCCCACCGATCGGGGCTGGCCGATCCGCGACCTGCTGACCGGTTCACGCCGCGACGGCTTCAAGCGGATCCACGATTCCGGCGGCTTCCTCAGCGGGGCAGCGGCATTCGACCCCGGGTTTTTCGGCATCTCGCCGCGGGAAGCCACCGCGATGGACCCGCAGCAACGGGTCACCCTGCGGGTGTCGTGGCGGGCGCTGGAGAACAGCGGCATCAACCCCGACGACCTGGCCGGCCACGAGGTGGGCTGCTATGTCGGCGCCTCGGTGACCGGATACGGACCCGAGATGGCCGAATTCTCCCGCCACAGCGGACATCTGATCACCGGCACCGCGCTCGGAGTGATCTCCGGGCGGGTCGCCTACACGCTGGGCCTGGCCGGCCCGGCGCTGACCGTGGACGCCTCCTGCGCGTCGGCGCTGGCCGCGTTCCACGTCGCCGTGCAGTCGGTGCGGGCCGGCGACTGCGACCTGGCCTTGGCCGGCGGGGTCTGCGTGATGGGCTCACCGGGTTTCTTCGTGGAGTTCTCCAAACAGCACGCCCTGTCCGACGACGGCCGCTGCCGGCCCTACAGCGCGCAGGCCAGCGGCACGGTGTGGGCCGAAGGGGCGGCGATGTTTGTGCTGCAACGCAAGTCGGCCGCGCTGCGGGATCGGCGGCGCATCCTGGCCGAAATCCGCGGCAGCGCGGTCAACCAGGACGGCCGCAGCGCGGGCCTGACCGCCCCCAGCGCGCCGCC
>PPEA01000027.1 GCA_002967005.1 Mycobacterium talmoniae | reverse complement strand
GGCGATCATCGCGCGCCGCCGCGGCGTCGACGGCACCCTGGCCCTGCTCGCCCCCCCTGGCATCGGCGGCGACGCTGATCCTGGTGGTGGTGTTTCGGTCCCAGACGTTGGCCACGGTGGCCGAGTCGGCGCGCATCAAATACGTGGTGGGGCCGACGATCGCCTGGTATCAGGACTTCCTGCGCTACTACTTCCTGACCCTGGAGACCGTCGACGGGTCGATGTCGCGGCGCTTCGCGGTGCTGGTGCTGCTGCTGTCGGTGTTCGGGGTGTTGGTGGTGCTGCTGCGCCGCGGCAAGGTGGCCGGCCTGGCCAGCGGACCGGCGTGGCGGCTGATCGGCACCGCGGCCATCGGGCTGTTCCTGCTGTGGTTCACCCCGACCAAATGGGTGGTGCAGTTCGGCGCGTTCGCCGGGCTGGCCGGCGCGCTGGGCGCGGTGACCGCGTTCGCGTTCGCCCGCATCGGTCTGCATAGCCGCCGCAACCTGTCGCTGTACGTCACCGCCCTGCTGTTCCTGCTGGCCTGGGCCACCTCCGGCTACAACAGCTGGTTCTACGTCGGTGCCTACGGGGTGCCGTGGTTCGACATCCAGCCCGTCATCGCCAGCCACCCGGTCACGACGATGTTCTTGGCGCTGTCGATCGCCAGCGGGCTGCTGGCCGCCTGGCAGCACTTCCGGTTGGACTACGCCGGGCACACCGAGGTGGCCAACACCCGGCGCAACCGGGTGCTGGCGTCGACGCCGCTGCTGGTGGTGGCCACCATCATGGTGGTGCTTGAGGTTGGCTCGATGGCCAAGGGTTTCGTGGGGCGCTACCCGACGTACACCACCGCCGGCGCCAACCTGGCCGCGCTGAAATCCGGCTTGTCGACCACCAGCTGCGCGATGGCCGACGATGTGCTGGCCGAACCGGATACCACCGCCGGCCTGCTGGCGCCGCTGCCGAACCAAGAGTCCGGGCCGGAGGGCCCGCTCGGTGGGCTGAACCCGGTCGGCTTCACCCCCAACGGTGTGGCCGACGACCTGAAGTCGGACCCGCTGAGCGTCAAACCCGGGTTGGTCAACTCCGACGCCTCCCCCGACAAACCCAACGCCGCCATCACCGACGCCGCCGGCACCGCCGGCGGCCGGATCCCGCCGGACGCGCCGGCCGGGATCAACGGATCGCGGGTGGTGCTGCCGTTCGGGCTGGACCCGGCGAAAACCCCGGTGCTGGGCAGCTACAAACAAGATCAGGCCGCCGCGCACGCCACCTCGGTGTGGTATCAGCTGGGCCCGCGCACCCCGGACCGGCCGCTGGTGGTCGTCGCCGCCGCCGGTGCCATCTGGTCGCATGAAGAGGACGGGACGCTGAGCTACGGGCAGCCGCTGAAACTGGAGTGGGGTGCGCCCGGCCGGACGGCAGTGTCCAGGGGCTGGGGCTGGTCGAGCCGATCGACCTGGGGCCGCAGCGGTCCTGGCGTAACCTGCGATTCCCGCTGTCCTGGGCGCCGCCGCAGGCCGACGTCGTCCGGATCGTGGCCGACGACCCCAACCTGTCCACCGATCAGTGGTTCGCCTTCACCCCGCCGCGGGTTCCGGTGACCCAGACGCTGCAGCAGCTGATCGGGTCGCAGACCCCGGTGCTGCTGGACATCGCGACCGCCGCGAACTTCCCCTGCCAGCGCCCGTTCACCGAACACCTTGGCGTGGCGGAACTTCCGGCCTACCGCATCCTGGCGGACCGCAAACAGACCGCGGGTTCGTCGAACAACTGGCAGTCCGCCGAGGACGGCGGGCCGTTCCTGTTCACCGTCGAGTTGCTCTACACCAGCACCATCCCCACCTACCTGCGCGACGACTGGTACCGGGACTGGGGATCGGTCGAGCAGTACCACCGGCTGGTCCCCGCCGAGCAGTCGCCCGACGCGGTGATCGAGCAGGGCGTGATCACGGTGCCGGGCTGGACCCGACACGGACCGATTCGAGCCCTGCCATGAGCCGCATCGAGGAGTGGCGCCCATGAGCGTTGTGATGAACCGTGAGGTGGCCCGCGACGCCGGCCGCGACGTGCGGATCGCGCGGTGGGTGGCCATCATCGCCGGGCTGATCGGGTTCGTGCTCTCGGTGGCCACCCCGCTGTTGCCGGTGGTGCAAACCACCGCGACGCTGACCTGGCCGCAGCACGGCCAGGTCAACAACGTGACCGCGCCGCTGATCGCGCTGACCCCGATCGAGATGACCGCCAAGGTGCCGTGTTCGGCGGTGCGGTCGATGCCGGCGGCCGGCGGGTTGCTGCTGGGCACCGCGCCGGCCAAGGGCAAGGAGGCCGCGCTCCAGGGCTTGTTCGTCACCGTCACCAAGGACCGGGTCGACATCACCGACCGCAACGTGGTGGTGGCCAGCGTGCCGCGGGCGGCGGTGGAATCCCGCGACTGTCAGCGCATCGAGATCGGCTCCTCACACGCCGGCACCTTCGCCCGGTTCGTCGGACTCAAGGGCCGCGACGGCGGCTGGAACGACGCGAACCTGCGCCCCCAGATCGTCGGGGTGTTCACCGACCTGACCGGGCCGGCGCCGGAGGGGCTGGAGTTCTCGGCCACCATCGACACCCGATTCTCCTCCAAGCCAACGACGTTGAAGCTCGCCGCGATCATCGCGGCGATCGCCGCGACCGTCATCGCGCTGGTGGCGTTGTGGCGGCTGGACCGGATGGACGGCCGCCGCATGCAGCGGATCATCCCGGCCCGCTGGCGATTCTTCACCCTCGCCGATGCCGCGGTGATCTTCGGCTTCCTGCTGTGGTACGTGATCGGCGCCAACTCCTCCGACGACGGCTACATCCTGGGCATGGCCCGGGTGGCCGGGCACGCCGGCTACATGTCGAACTACTTCCGCTGGTTTGGCAGCCCGGAGGATCCGTTCGGCTGGTACTACAACCTGCTGGCGCTGATGACCCATGTCAGCGACCAGAGCATCTGGATCCGGTTGCCCGACTTGGTCGCTGGGCTGGTGTGTTGGCTGCTGCTGTCCCGGGAGGTGCTGCCCCGGCTGGGTCCGGCGGTGACCGGGAGCAAACCCGCGGTGTGGGCGGCCGGGACGGTGCTGCTGGCGGCGTGGATGCCGTTCAACAACGGGCTGCGGCCGGAGCCGATCATCGCGGTGGGCTCGCTGATCACCTACGTGCTGATCGAGCGGGCGATGAACACCGGCCGGCTGATCCCGGCCGCGTTGGCGATCATCACCGCCGCCTTCACCCTGGGGATCCAGCCCACCGGGCTGATCGCGGTGGCGGCGTTGGTGGCCGGTGGCCGGCCGATCCTGCGGATTCTGGTGCGCCGCCGTCACCAGGTCGGCATCTGGCCGCTGGTGGCGCCGATGCTGGCGGCCGGATTCGTCGTGCTGACCGTGGTGTTCGCCGACCAGACGCTGCGCGGGGTGTTGGAGGCCACCCGGGTGCGCAGCGCGATCGGCCCCAGCCAGGCCTGGTACACCGAGAACCTGCGCTACTACTACCTGATCCTGCCCACCGTCGACGGGTCGCTGTCGCGCCGGTTCGGGTTCCTGATCGCGGCGCTGTGCCTGTTCACCGCGGTGTTCATCATGTTGCGGCGCAAGCGGGTTCCCGGGGTGGCCCGCGGCCCGGCGTGGCGGCTGATGGGCGTCATCTTCGCCACCATGTTCTTCTTGATGTTCACCCCCACCAAGTGGGTGCACCACTTCGGACTGTTCGCCGCGGTGGCCGCGGCGATGGCCGCGCTGACCACCGTGCTGGTGTCGCCGGCGGTGCTGCGCTGGTCGCGCAACCGGATGGCGTTTGTGGCCGCGGTGTTGTTCCTGCTGGCGTTGTGTTTCGCCACCACCAACGGCTGGTGGTACGTGTCCAGCTACGGGGTGCCGTTCAATTCCTCGATGCCGCGCCTGGGTGGAATCACGGTCAGCACCGTGTTTTTCGCGTTGTTCGCGGCCGCCGCGGTGTACGCGATCTGGTTGCACTTCGCGCCGCGCGATCGCGGCGAAGGACGGGTGGCGCGGGCGTTGACCGCGGCCCCGGTGCCGGTGGCGGCCGGTTTCATGGTGTGCGTGTTCGTCGCGTCGATGGTGGCCGGGATCGTGCGCCAATACCCGACCTACTCCAACGGTTGGGCCAACGTGCGTGCCTTCGCCGGCGGCTGTGGGCTGGCCGACGACGTGCTGGTCGAACCGGACGCCAACGACGGCTTCATGCCCCCGCTGCCCGGGGAATACGGGGCGCTCGGGCCGTTGGGCGGCACCGGCGCGGTGGGATTCAGCCCCGACGGGGTGCCCGAACACACCGTCGCCGAGGCGATTCGGATGACCATGACCAAGCCGGGCACCGACTACGACTGGGATGCGCCGACCACCCTGAAGACCCCGGGTATCAACGGGTCCACCGTGCCGCTGCCGTACGGCCTGGACCCGAAACGGGTTCCGTTGGCCGGCACCTACGCCACCGGCCCGCAGCAGGTCAGCAAGCTGGCGTCGGCCTGGTATCGGCTGCCGGGGCAGGATGACGCGCATCCGCTGGTGGTGGTGACCGCCGCGGGTGTCATCGCCGGCAACAGTGTGCTGCACGGGCACACCGGGGGCCAGACCGTGGTGCTGGAGTACGGCACACCCGGTCCCGACGGCGCGGTGGTGCCCGGCGGCCGGCTGGTGCCGTTCGATCTGTACGGCGAGCAGCCCGACGCCTGGCGCAACCTGCGTTTCGACCGGTCGCTGATCCCCGGCGACGCGACCGTGGTGCGGGTGATCGCGGAGGATGTGTCACTGACCCCGCGCGACTGGATCGCGGTGACGCCGCCGCGGGTCCCCGAGCTCCGGTCGCTGCAGGAGTACATCGGCTCGTCGCAGCCGGTGCTGATGGACTGGGCGGTCGGGCTGGCGTTCCCGTGCCAGCAGCCGATGCTGCACACGAACGGGGTCACCGACATCCCGAAGTTCCGGATCACCCCGGATTACACCGCCAAGAAGCAGGACACCGACACCTGGGAGGACGGCGTCAACGGCGGGCTGCTGGGCATCACCGATCTGCTGATGCGCGCGCACGTGATGGCGACCTATCTGTCGCGCGACTGGGGCCGCGACTGGGGGTCGCTGCGCAAGTTCGACACGATCGTGGATGCGGTGCCGGCCGATATCGAGTTGGGCAGCGCCACCCGCAGCGGTTGGTGGTCCCCCGGCGAAATCCGCATCAAGGCCTGAGGCCGCTTCCGCCGACGCTGCCGCCGCGCCGAGCGTGCGGTTTTATACGCGAAAAGCCGGGATTGGCGTATGAATCGGCACGGTCGCGGGCGCGATGCGGGCCAGCTCGCGCTCAAGCTCGGGTTCGACACCGGGGATGTCGGTGCCACGAATGGAGCAGCCGGCCGTTTCGCGCATATACGGCAGGGCCGCCAAGCCGATCGCGCACGCCAGCATCAGGTAGACGGCGGGAAACAGCCGCCACCCGGTGCTGTCGATGACGGTGTCGGCGACCAGCGGCGCGGTACCGCCGAACAGCGTGGTCGCCACGTTGTAGGAGATCGCGAAGCCGGCGTAGCGCACCTGGGTGGGGAACATGGCCGGGAAGGTTGCCGACACGGTGGCCAACTGCGGAATGAACAGCAACCCCAGCACCGCGAATCCGATGATCGCCCAACCGAAACCCTGCCCCATCAGCCAATACATCGGCAGCGCCAGCACACACAGCCCGAGCATCGAACGCCGCCACATGGGTTTGCGGCCGATCCGGTCCGACAGGGCGCCGGCGAACGGGATGCAGGCCATCATCACCAGCTCGCCCACCAAGATCACCGTGGTCCGGCTGCGTTCCCCCAGCCCGATCGTGGCGTGCAGATAGGTCGGCTGATAGGTCAACAGGGTGTAGCTGGTGACGTTGAGCGCAACGACCATCGCGAACATCACCATGACCGGCCGCGCGTAGGTCGACACCAAGTCCACGAAGCCCGTCGTGGCGCGTCCGTTGACTGCCTTCCGCGCCGAAAACTCTTTGAACACCGGAGTGTCGTCGATCCTGGAGCGCAGCACCAGGCCGATCAGGCCCAACGGCAGCGCAACAAAGAATGGGACGCGCCAGCCCCACCCCACCATCTGCTCGTGGCTGAGCATTGCCTCCAGGCTCAACACGACCGCGTTACCGAAGACGAAACCACCCAGGGTGCCGAACTCCAGGAAACACCCGTACCGCCCGCGCTTGGTGTCGGGCGCGTATTCGGCGATGAACGTGGCCGCTCCGCCGTATTCGCCGCCGGCGGAAAAACCTTGTACCACTCGAAGAATGATCAGAAACAACGGCGCCCACGCACCGGCCGTCGCATAGGTGGGCAGGACACCCATCAGCGTGGTGGCGCTGGCAATGAGCAGGATGGTGGTGACTAGCACCGACTTTCGGCCGATGCGGTCCCCGATCGCACCCCAGACCATGCCGCCGAGCGGTCGCAGGACGAACGACACCGCGAAACCGAGCATGGTGCCGATGCTGCCCAACGGCTCCGGAAAGAACGCCTCGGTGAGATAGGTTGCGACGGCCGCATAGACCCCGTAGTCGTACCACTCGGCGGCATTGCCCATCGCGGACGCGGCAATCGCCCTGCGGATCAGCCGATTTCCGTTATCCGGCTGCGGATCGGGCAGGCGCGACGGCGGCGCCTGCGGCAGGAGCAGGCTCATCGGGCCTCGGCATGATGACGCACTACAACCCCTCGTGGTGCCGCCGGCGCCTCAGCAGGCGATCGGGCCAGGAATTGTGATCAGCCCCTGACCAATTCGAGACTCGGTGGCTGGTGTTACACGAAATCGCCTGAGGGACACGATAACGCTTCTGATACAGATGTTACGCGAGTGATCAAAGCGTTATGCAACACTTACGCACCCGAGACCTCGGTCTCGAATCGCCGGACCGCGAGCGTGCACAAATGCGCGGTCCCGGGCCGGAAAACGCGTACATTTGCGCACCCTCGCGGGGCGCAGAGGATAAGCCCTAGATCGGGGTCAGACCGTGCTTACGCTGCACCCGGCCGTATTTCTGCTTGTCCCGCAACAGCCGCAGCGATTTGCGCAGCAGCAACCGGGTTTCGTGCGGCTGGATGACGCCGTCGATGTAGCCGCGTTCGGCCGCGGTCCACGGGATCGCCATGTTCTCGTTGTAGCCCGCGATGAACTGCCGCTTGACTTCTTGCGCCTCGGGCGCGCTTGGGTCGGGGAAACGCTTCATCAGCAACTGCGCCGCGCCGTCGGCGCCGATCACCGCGATCCGCGCGGTCGGCCAGGCGAAGTTGAGATCGGCGGCGAGCTGTTTGCAGCCCATCACCGCGTACCCGCCGCCGTAGGCCTTGCGGATGATGATGGTCACCTTCGGGACGTCGGCCTCCACTAGGGCGTTGAAGAACCGGCCGCCGCGTTTGATGATGCCGTTCTTCTCCTCCGCGACCCCGGGCATGGCGCCGGGGGTGTCGACGACGAACACCAGCGGCAGGTTGTAGGAGTCGCAGAACCGGATGAAGCCGGCCGCCTTGTCCGAGGCCTCGGTATCGACCGCACCGGACATGTGCATCGGCTGGTTGGCGATCACCCCGACCGGCCGGCCGTCGACCCGGGCGAATGCGGTGATCATCGCCAGGCCACGCTGCGCGGCGACGTCGAAGATATCGCCGTCGTCGAAAATCCGCAGCAGGATCTCGTGCATGTCGTAGGCGGTGTTGTCGGCGTCCGGCACGATCGAGTCCAGCTCCAGATCGTGCGGGGTGATCTCCGGCTCCAGCCCGGGGTTGATGATCGGCGGGTCGTCAAACGTGTTGGCGGGCAAGAAGGAGAGGTAGTCGCGGACGTACTGGAACGCCGCGGCCTCATCTTCGACGACCTGGTGGATGTTGCCGTAGCGCGCCTGGTTGTCCGCACCGCCGAGCTCGTCGAGGCTGACGTCCTCGCCGGTGACGTCCTTGATCACGTCGGGGCCGGTGATGAACATGTAGCCCTGGTCGCGCACCGCCACCACCAGGTCGGTCTGGATCGGTGAGTACACCGCTCCCCCAGCGCATTTGCCCAGGATGATGGAGATCTCCGGGACCAGGCCGCGCAGCATTTCGTGGCGGCGGGCCAGCTCGGCGTACCAGGCCAGCGACGTCACCGCGTCCTGGATACGGGCGCCGGCGGAGTCGTTGATGCCGACGATCGGGCAGCCGACCATCGCGCACCACTCCATCAGCTTGGCCACCTTGCGGCCAAACATCTCCCCCACCGAGCCCTGAAACACGGTCTGGTCGTGGGAGAACACCGCCACCGGGCGGCCGTTGATCAGCCCGTGCCCGGTCACCACCCCGTCGCCGTAGAGCGCGTTCGGGTCACCCGGCGTCTTGCACAGGGCACCGATCTCCAGGAAGGTGCCCGGGTCCAGCAACGCGTGGATCCGGGCGCGGGCGCTGGGAATCCCCTTCTTCGCCCGCTTGGCGACGGCCTTCTCACCGCCAGGCTCCTTGGCGAGCTCCAGTTTCTCGCGCAGGTCGGTCAGCAGTTCGGCGGTGGTCTTGG
Source organism: Mycobacterium talmoniae (assembly GCA_002967005.1). Taxonomy (GTDB): domain Bacteria; phylum Actinomycetota; class Actinomycetes; order Mycobacteriales; family Mycobacteriaceae; genus Mycobacterium; species Mycobacterium talmoniae. The sequence continues at coordinate 1,136 of PPEA01000027.1, read as the reverse complement.
TGGTCACTTGCCCTCGCTTTCGGCTTGGATGCGGGTGATCGCCTGGCTCATGTGCGCCCCGATCTTGGCGACGATCGGCTCGTCGATCACCTGTATGTGTTCACCGCCGACCGGCACCACCTCCAGGTCGGCCACGTACTCGCCCCAGCCGCCGTCGGGCTTGCGGGTGGCGTACGCGGGCTCGAACACGATGGCGTCATCGTGGTAGCGGTCGGCCATATACAGCGTCACGGGGCCGTCGTAGGGCTGGTATTCGGCGGTGTCCAGCGCCCGGTTGTCCAGGTACGACGTGCGCTGGTGCTCGATGATCCCGCCCGGGATCTGGACACCGCTTTGCGCGACGACGTCCAGGACGAACTTGACTTGGCCCTCGTCGTCGAGCTTTTCCAGCTCCTCGTACGGGATCTCCGGGACCTCGACGTTGAAGGTGCGCTCGGCGAACCGGGCGTAGCGGTCCCAGCGGGCGCGCATCCCCGCCTTGCTCTGGTCGATCGGCTCGCCGGGCATCACCGCGTCGATCAGCCCGACGTAGCGGACATCGGCGCCGGCCCGCTTGAGCCCGATCGCGCACGCGTAGGCCAGCGCGCCGCCCAGCGACCAGCCGGCCAGCATGAACGGACCGGAGTGCAGCTCCAGCAGTTTGGGCACGTACTCGGCCGCGCGCTCCTCGATGGAGCCCTCCACCCGCTCGATGCCGTACACCGGGGTGTCCGCGGGCAGCCGCTTCATCAGCGGTTCGTAGACCACCGTCGACCCGCCCGCCGGGTGGAACACGAACAGCGGGAGCCCGCTGGAGCCTTCCTGGGGCGCTCGTAGAGTGCGGACGAAACCGTCCACCACCCCTTCCTCGAGCTGTTCGCGCACGATGGACGCCAGGCCCTCGATGGTGGTGGCCGACTTCACGTCGTCGACGGTGATGGTGCCCTCGGCCCGTTCGGACAGCCGCGCCGCCATCTTCTCGGCCGCTGCCTCGTCCAGCGCGGGCAGTTCGTTGAAGATGCCGCCCGGCGATTTGCCGGTGACGATCGCCCACGTCGCGAACGTGACCCGTTCGGCGGCGTCGCGTGGCGGCACGTCGGCACCCAGCGCCTCGGTCACCGCCTCCTGGGTGAGCACCTTGGCCGCGGCCGCGGTCG
>PPEA01000269.1 GCA_002967005.1 Mycobacterium talmoniae | reverse complement strand
GTGGCCGCCAAGGCCGCGGTGCTGCGCGACATGGGCGTCGACGCCCCGAGGTGATCGCCGTCGAACGCACCGAGATCGCCGCCAACTGGCGGCCCGCCGGCGGCTGGACCGACGGCGCCCACCGGTTGGGCACCAGCCCGGAAAAGGATGTTGGCTTCCCGTACCGCTCGGCGCTGGTGCCGGGCCGCAACGCCGAACTCGACGAGCGGATGACCGCCTATTCCTGGCAGTCGTACCTGATCGCCACCGGCCAATTCGCGGAGTGGATCGACCGCGGCCGACCGGCGCCCACCCACCAGCGGTGGAGCGCCTACCTGCGCTGGGTCGCCGACGCCGTCGACATGACCGTCGTTTACGGCGAGGTGGACCGGCTCGCGGTGGACGGGGCGCAGTGGGCGCTGCACACCCGGGAGGCCACCGTGCGGGCCGACGCGGTGATGATCACCGGGCCGGGCCAGGCCGAAAAATCGATCCTGCCGGGCAATCCGCGGGTGCTGTCGATCGCCCAGTTCTGGCATCGTGCCGCCGGGCACGACCGGATCTGCGCGGACCGGGTGGCGGTGATCGGCGGCGGCGAGACCGCGGCGTCGATCCTCAACGAACTGTTCCGGCACCGGGTGTCGACCATCACGGTGATCTCCCCGCAGGTCACCCTGTTCACCCGCGGCGAGAGCTTCTTCGAGAACACGCTGTTTTCCGACCCGACCGACTGGTCGGCGCTGACCCCTGAGGAGCGCCGCGACGCGTTGGCCCGCACCGACCGCGGGGTGTTCTCCGCCCGGGTGCAAGACGCGCTGCTGGCCGACGACCGGATCCGGCACCTGCGCGGCCGGGTCGCCCACGCCGTCGGGCGCGATGAGCGGATCCGGTTGACGCTGAGCACCAACCGGGGCGGCGAGAACTTCGAAACCGTGCACGGGTTCGACCTGGTGATCGACGGCTCGGGCGCCGACGCGCTGTGGTTCGTGGACCTGTTCAGCCAGGAGGCGCTGGATGTGCTGGAGCTCGGGCTGGGCGGACCGCTGAGCGGCGACCGGCTGGCCGAGGCGATCGGGCACGACCTGGCCGTCACCGACGTCGCGCCGAAGTTGTTCCTGCCCAACCTGGCCGGGCTCACCCAGGGGCCGGGCTTTCCGAACCTGAGCTGCCTGGGCCTGCTGTCCGACCGGGTGTTGGGCGCCCAGCTGTCCGCCACCCCCCGCCACCCCCCGCCGCCCCCCGCGAGCAGAACGCAAAAGCACCCAATTCGACGCCAACAACGGGGCTTTTGCGTCTGCTCGCGGCCAAAGCCCAACCGACGAGGAGAACCGATGAGCACCAATCCGTTCGACGACGACAACGGCACCTTCTACGTGCTGGTCAACGACGAAGAGCAGCACAGCCTGTGGCCGACGTTCGCCAACATCCCCGCCGGGTGGCGGCAGGTGTTCGGCGAAGCCAGCCGCGCGGACTGCCTGGCCTACGTCGAAGAGCACTGGACCGACCTGCGCCCCAAAAGCCTCCGCGACGCCATGAGTTGATCCCTGTGCGCGAGCGTGCGTGTCCCCGGCCGACACGCCGAGGTGAATACGTGTTTTGCGCACGTTCGCGGCAGCGGCACGGGTAGCCTTGCCCATCGACACCGACGCGAAGGGGACGGTTCATGGCCGGGAAATTGCTCGTCATCGGAGCGGCCGCGGTGGCCGCGATCGGAGCCGCAGCCGCCGGGGTGACGGCGTTCGCCCCGGTCGGCACGTCGGCGCAGGTGCAGCCCGTCGTCTTCGGCGCCCCGCTGCCGCTGGACCCGCCGCCGGCGCCCCCGGCGCCCAACCCGGCACCGCCGGAACCCGCCGAGAACCCGGGCCCGGGGCAGAATCTGCCCAGCGCTCAGCAGGTCACCGACCTGTTGACCAACCTGACCAATGCGGGCGTCTCGTATAAGGACAAGCAGAACCTGGTCGAAAACGGCATCGCCTCCAACGACGGTCATGTGCTGGACCACAACCTGCGCAAGTCCTACCGGGACGGGGAGCTCCCGTACTCGTTCAACGTGGTGAACGTCGCGCCGTCCGGCCCCAACCAGGCCGTCGCCAACGTGGAGATCTCCGGGCCCAAGATGGCGCCGGACACCAAGCCGCTGATGTTCGTCGACCAGGGCGGCTGGGTGCTCACCCACGACTCCGCGGTGGAGTTGATGCAGGCGTTGGCGCCGCACTGATCTTCGGCGGACGAAAATTGATTGGTTCACGCTGACGGCTGGCGGCGGTATCGTCCGGCTATGCGTACCAAGGCCGAACGCCGGGCCGCGCGCGAACGCGTAGGCGCGTATCACGAACAGCAACTGGCCGAGCTCATCGAACACGTTGCCGGTGCGGTGGATCGCTACCGGACGGGCGAGGCCGACGCCTACGCCGTCGACGAGGCCATCCACCACTACCACCGAGCGGCGCGCGAACTGTGGAAGTTCTGCTGGTCGACCGGCGGAGGGACGCACGTCGAGATCACCGATCATGTCCTCGATCGGATGGCCACCGACGGTGAAACGATCGACTGGTGGGAGCAGGTAAGGCTGCGGCAGCGCGGGTGACCGCGTAGCGCTACCCGGCCACCGCGGTCAGGTCGATCCGCGCGATGCGGGCCGGGTCGGCCAGCACGTCGATCGCGGCGATCGCCCGCTGATGTGACCGCGCCGCCCAGGCGTCCATCTCCTCGCGGGTGATGCCGGCGGCCTGGGCGGTGTTCCAGCCCACCGTGATCGACATGTCGCGGGTCGGCGCGTCCGGGGCTTCCGGATGGGTGGGCGGCATCCAGGGCTCTTCGAACTTCAGCTCCGGCCCGGGCACCCGCCACTTGGTCACCGGCGTCATCGATAGCGACTGCACGCCCCCGGCGATCAGCACCCGCTCCATGCCGGAGCCGATCTGGGCGGCCGCGTTGCCGATCGCGGTCAGGCTGCCCGCGCAGTGCCGGTTGACGGATTGGCCGGGCACGTCTTCCATCCCGCACTTCGCCGCCGCGTACCGCGCGAGATCGCCGCCGCCGTAGTGGGACTCGGCGAAGATGATGTCATCGATGGCGCCCGGCTCGATGCCGGCGCGGCGCACCACCTCGGGCAGCACGGTGGTGATCAATGTTTCCGGAGGGGTGTTGACCAGGGTTCCCTTGAACGACCGTCCGATCGCCGTCCGCACGGCACCGACGATGACAGGTGTGGGCATATCGCAACCTTACATTGTTCGACGTTTATGTAAACCTAGCAGTTCCCGCGACACGGTCAATACCGGGGCTTACGGTTCCGGCACGTGGAAGTGTTCGTCGCGCAGCCGGAACGCCTCCTTGGTGCCGTGTTGGGCGCGGGTCTTGACGAAGTTGAACTCGCCGGGCGCGAACTGCAGGTTGGTGCCAAACGCGTGAAACAGGTAGCTGGCCACCTCCTCGCCCTGGTAGGCCTGGCTCTGCTCGACCAGCCGGAACGCCTCCTTGGCGATGACCACGCCGTCGGCCGGCATCTTGGCCACCTTCTCCGCCCAGTACCGCGCCCGCCCCGAAACCAGCTCAGGCTCACACGTTTCGGTGAACACCCCGAGGTGCTCGACCGCGGCCGCTTCGATGATGTCGCCGGTCAGCAGCAGCCGCCGCGCCAACACCGGCCCCAGCCGGTGGAAGAACATGTGCAGGCTGCCCAGCGCCGGGCCCAGGAAGCGGGTGGCCGGCATGCCGAGTTTGGTGTTGCGGGCCACCACGGCGATGTCGGTCATCAGCGCCATCTCGAAGCCGCCGCCCAGCGCGTAGCCGCTGATCTCCCCCACCGTGACCTTGGGGAAGCCCATCAGATTGTGGTAGAAGCCGAACGACTTGCGGTCGACGGTGAGCCGCCGCCGTTGGCTGGGGCGGCTTTTGGCCGGCGGCTGGGCGGGATCCGCCCGCTCGCCATACCAGCCGTAGGCGTTGTTCATGTCCGCGCCGGTGGAAAACACCCCGTCGGCGCCGCGCAGCAGCACCACCACCAGGTCGTCGTCCTCGGCGACGTGATCCAGGCAGCGGGCCAGGGCGTCCCGCATGGTCGCGTCATAGGAGTTGCGTTGCCGCGGGTTGTTCAAGGTGATGGTGGCGATCCGCTTCTCGGGATCGCTCGCGAAGAGCACACGGTCGTCCGTGGTGTCCTCCAGGGTCATCTGCCGGGTTCCTTCCTGTCGCCGGTGGACTCGGGCCGGCGGCGGCCGAACCGGTAGCCGGTCAGCTTTTCGGGCGGCGACGCGACGGTGGCGACTTCCCCGGTGCACAGCACCTGGTCGCCGTGCCGCAGTCGCGCCGTGGCGGTGATGCCCCGCTCGGATTCGGCGCGCACGATGTCGAAGCCCAACTCGGTCAGGATCGGCGTGGGCCGGCGGAAGGTCACCACCAGTGATCGGGTGCGGCCCGCCAGCTGGGCCGCGCAACTTTGGTGCTGGATGACGCAGTCGAAGAACACCGCGAGGAACCCGCCGTGCACCAATCCGGGCGGCCCCTCGTACACCAGCGGGAAAGTGACTCGGCCTGAGGCGTTCTCGGCGTCGAGGTGATCGAAGTGGTATTCCGGGAAGCAGGGGTTGAAGGCGCCGATGTCGAAGGCGTGCCCCAGGTAGACCCGCCGGTCCGCGCCGCCGTCGGGGCCGGTGCGGGTCTGGGCGCAGTGTCACTCCTATGCCTTCGACGCCTCGGTCGAAGAGATCTTCGGTGCGCTGCTGCACGGCGGGCGGCTGGTGGTGGTGCCCGAGGAAGTGGCCGGCTCGCCGGAGGACTTCCACCAGGTACTGGTCACCGAGCGGGTCAGCGTGTTGACCCAGACCCCCTCGGCGGTGGCGGTGCTGTCCCCGCAGGGCTTGCAGCCGACGGCGTTGGCGGTGGTCGGGGAAGCCTGCCCGCCCGAGCTGGTGGATCGGTGGGCGCCCGGGCGGGTGATGATCAACGCCTACGGCCCCACCGAAACCACCGTATGCGCGTCCCGAAGCGCGCCGCTCACGCCCGGGACGGGTGTGCCGCCGATCGGGGCGCCGGTGCCGGGGGCGGCGTTGTTCGTGCTGGATCGGTGGCTGCGGCCGGTGCCGACCGGGGTGGTTGGTGAGCTGTACGTCGCCGGTCGCGGCGTGAGCGTTGGGTACATCGGTCGCGCCGGGTTGACCGGGTCGCGGTTTGTGCCATGCCCGTTCGGCGGTGCGGGGGCCCGGATGTATCGCACCGGAGACCTGGTGCGCTGGCGCGCCGACGGGCAGCTGCAGTACCTGGGCCGCGCCGATGAGCAGGTCAAGATCCGCGGCTACCGCATCGAACTCGGCGAAATCCAGGCTGCGCTCAGCGCGCTCGAGGGTGTAGACCAGGCGGTGGTGCTCGCCCGCGAAGACCGCCCCGGCGATAAGCGGCTCGTCGCCTACGTGACCGGCACCGCCGACGCGACCACCGCACGCACGGCGCTGGCGCAACAGCTGCCCGACTACATGATTCCGGCCGCGATCGTGGTGCTCGACGCGCTGCCGTTGACCCCGAACGGCAAGCTCGACAAACGCGCCCTGCCGGCCCCGGAATACACCCAGGTGGACCGGTACCGCGCCCCGAGCAACCCAACCGAGGAGATCCTGGCCGGCATCTACGGCCACGTGCTCGGGCTGGAGCGGGTCGGGGTCGACGACTCCTTCTTCGACCTGGGCGGGGACTCGCTGACCGCGATGCGCGTGATCGCCGCCGTCAACACCACTTTGGACGCCGGCGTGCCGGTCCGCACCTTGTTCGAGGCCCCCACCGTTGCGCAGCTGGCGCCACGCATCGGTGGCGGTGAGCCGCGGTTCGCACCGCTGGTGGCGGTCGAGCGGCCCGCGGTCATCCCGTTGTCGTTTGCGCAGAGCAGGTTGTGGTTCCTGGACCAGCTGCAGGGGCCGTCACCGGTGTACAACATGGCGGTCGCGTTGCGGCTGCGCGGCCGGCTGGACGCGGACGCCTTGGGCAACGCCCTGGCCGACGTGGTGGGCCGCCACGAAACCCTGCGGACACGGTTCGTGGCGCCCAACGGAACACCGCAGCAGGTGGTGATCACTCCCGAACACACGGAATTCAGCTGGGACGTGGTCGACGCCGCCGGCTGGTCGGAAACCCAACTGACCGACGCGACCGCCGCAGCGGGACGCCACGCGTTCGACTTGGCGACCGAGAACCCGCTGCGGGCACGGCTTTTCCGCGTCACCGACGACGAGCACATGCTGGCGATCACCGCGCACCACATTGCCGCCGACGGCTGGTCGGTCACCCCGCTGGTGCGTGATCTCAGCGAGGCGTACCGGGCGCGCCAGCAACGCCGGACCCCGGGCTGGGCACCGCTGGCGGTGCAGTATGTCGATTACACGCTGTGGCAACGCGCCCAGTTCGGGGATCTCGACGATCACGACAGCCCCATCGCCGCCCAACTGGCCTACTGGCAGGACACCCTGGCCGGGATGCCGGAGCGGGTGGAGCTGCCCACCGATCGGCCCTACCCGGCCGTCGCCGACCAGCGCGGCGCCAGCGTGCCGGTGGACTGGCCGGCCGCGCTGCAGCAGCAAGTCGCCGCGGTGGCCCGCGAGCACAACGCGACCAGCTTCATGGTGATGCAAGCCGCGCTGGCGGTGCTGCTGGCCAAGCTCAGCGCCAGCAGCGATGTGGCGGTGGGGTTCCCGATCGCCGGGCGGCGTGATCCCGCGCTCGACGAGCTGGTCGGGTTCTTCGTCAACACCCTGGTGCTGCGGGTCGACGTGGCCGGGGACCCCAGCTTCGCCGAGCTGCTGGCCCAGGTGCGCCAGCGCAGCCTGGAGGCCTTCGAGCACCAAGACGTGCCCTTCGAGGTGCTGGTGGAACGGCTCAATCCCACCCGCAGCCTGGCCCATCACCCGTTGGTGCAGGTGATGTTGGCCTGGCAGAACTGGCATGGCCACGACGACCCGGCCGCCGGGCTGGCCTTGGGCGATCTGCAGGTCGAACCGTTGCCGATGGACACCCACACCGCCCGAATGGATTTGGCGGTCTCGCTGACCGAACGCTTCACCGAGGCCGGTGAACCCGGCGGCATCGGCGGGGCGGTGGAATTCCGCACCGACGTGTTCGACACCGCCAGCATCGAAGTCATGATCCGGCGACTGCAACGGGTATTGGCTGCCATGACCGCCGACCCGACGCAGCGGCTGTCCGCGGTCGATCTGATCGACGCCGGCGAACACGCCACGCTCGACGGGTGGAGCAACCGCGTGATGCTGACCCGGCCCGCCGCCGCGCGGGTGTCGATTCCGGCGCTGTTCGCCGAGCAGGTGGCCCGGGCCCCCGAGGCGGTGGCGATCCGCGACGGTGACCGGTCGTGGACCTACCGCGACGTCGAC
>PPEA01000268.1 GCA_002967005.1 Mycobacterium talmoniae | reverse complement strand
TCACGCTGGGCCCCGGCGTCGACGGCGGCCAGCGCGTCCACGATGTCGCGCAGTTGCTGACGCACCCGGTTCTCCAGCTCGATCTGCTGGGCCTGCCACCCCGGGTCCAGCCCGGCCAGGTACGCCGCGCTGCGCCCCCGCTTGTGCCAGTGCGCCTCCCGGGACAGCCACTGCAGGTTCAACGGCGCGTTGGCGACCTCCCACATGTGCTCCGGGGACAGGTCGGTGAACCCGGGCATTTGGACCACCTCGGCCAGCGAGATGATCCGCGACGCCGTCACCGCCGCGCCGAACTTCGCCTTCCGGATCCGCCCCGGTGCCATGCCATCCCCCCACGCGCGTGATTGGCCGCGCGGTCTTCGAGTCTAGGCGGCGCCGGACACCAAACCCGGGCTGTGCGTGCGTCGCGACGGCGCCGCGGCCCGTCACCGTAAAATGGACCGGTCGAGGAGGTGAACGCAACGATGGGAAGCGCCGACGACCGCCGCTTCGAGGTGCTGCGCGCTATCGTCGCCGACTTCGTCGCCACCAAGGAACCGATCGGGTCGAAGTCCCTGGTCGAGCGGCACAACCTGGGGGTCTCCTCGGCCACCGTCCGCAACGATATGGCCGTGCTGGAGGCCGAGGGCTACATCACCCAGCCGCACACCAGCTCGGGCCGGGTGCCCACCGAGAAGGGCTACCGCGAGTTCGTCGACCGGCTCGAGGACGTCAAGCCGCTGTCCTCGGCCGAACGCAGCGCCATCCTGTCGTTCCTGGAGTCCGGGGTCGACCTCGACGACGTGCTGCGCCGCGCGGTGCGGCTGCTGGCCCAGCTGACCCGCCAGGTGGCGGTGGTGCAGTACCCGACGCTGTCCCGCTCCACGGTGCGCCACCTGGAGGTGGTGGCGCTGTCCCCGGCCCGGCTGCTGCTGGTGGTGATCACCGACTCCGGGCGGGTGGATCAGCGCATCGTCGAACTCGGCGACGTCATCGACGACCACCAGGTGTCCCAGCTGCGTGAGCTGCTCGGCCAGGCGCTGGAGGGCAAGAAGCTGCCGGCCGCCTCGGTGGCGGTCGCGGATTTGGCCAGCCAACTCGACGGCACCGGCGGGTTGGGCGACGCCGTCGGCCGGGCGGCGACGGTGCTGCTGGAGTCGCTGGTGGAGCATAATGACGAGCGTTTGCTGCTGGGGGGCACCGCCAACCTGACCCGCAACACCGCCGACTTCGGGGGTTCGCTGCGCTCCATCCTGGAGGCGCTGGAGGAGCAGGTGGTGGTGCTGCGGCTGCTGGCCGCCCAGCAGGAGGCCGGCAAGGTCACCGTGCGGATCGGCCACGAGACCGAGGCCGAGCAGATGGTGGGCACCTCGGTGGTGTCGACCGCCTACGGGTCGACGGACACCATCTACGGCGGGATGGGGGTGCTGGGGCCCACTCGCATGGACTATCCGGGAACTATCGCTAGTGTCGCTGCGGTTGCTTTGTACATCGGCGAGGTACTGGGTGCCCGATGAACGTGCATCCAGGGAGTTGAACGAAGCCGCCTGGCGCGGCGTGGGAAAGGTCAAGCGTGGCACGCGACTATTACGGGCTGCTCGGCGTGGGCAGAAACGCGAGCGATACAGAGATCAAACGCGCCTACCGCAAACTGGCGCGTGAGCTGCATCCCGACATCAACCCCGACGAGGCGGCGCAGGCGAAATTCCAGGAGATCAGCGTCGCCTACGAGGTGCTGTCCGACCCCGAGAAGCGCCGCATCGTCGATTTGGGCGGGGACCCGCTGGAGAACGCCGCCGCGGCCGGCAACGGCGGCTTCGCCGGCTTCGGCGGCCTGGGCGACGTATTCGAGGCGTTCTTCGGCGGCGGCACCGCCTCGCGCGGACCGGTCGGCCGGGTCCGGCCCGGCTCGGATTCGCTGCTGCGGATGCGGCTGGACCTCACCGAGTGCGCCACCGGGGTGACCAAGCAGGTCACCGTGGACACCGCCGTGCTGTGCGACCGCTGCCAGGGCCGCGGCACCAACGGCGACTCCCAGCCGGTGGCCTGCGACACCTGCGGGGGCCGCGGGG
>PPEA01000267.1 GCA_002967005.1 Mycobacterium talmoniae | reverse complement strand
GCCCGACCGTGCTGGCGCACCTCGAGCGCGGGCCGCGGGTCGCGGTTGGGTGCGGTTGGGGGGTGCTGACGGCCGGCGTTGGGGGTGATGGCGGGCGCGGGCATGCTGCTGGAGATCGACGTCCTTTTTTTGCGAAACCGGCCGGTTACGGGCCTATAGGTCAATCTGGACGTCGATTTCAGCAGCACCGCCGGTCGCCGGCGCGCTGTGGGCACGGCCCGGCTGGTCGTTGGGGTGGATCCGGGCCCGGCGGTAGACTGGGGCGTCCAAGCAACCCGCTGCCCACGCAAGAAAGCAGGCATCAGAAACCACGTGACGCCCCGCGACACCAGCGCTGCTGAGCCCCCTAGTTCCCAGGTTCGCAGCAACATCAATGTTCCGCCCGACCTCGTCGTGGGTTTGCTGGGTTCGGCCGACGAAAACCTGCGCGCCTTGGAACGCGTGCTGACCGCGGACCTGCATGTGCGGGGCAACGCCATCACGCTGTCCGGGGAGCCGGCCGACGTGGCGCTGGCCGAACGGGTGGTCTCCGAACTGCTCGCGATCGTGGCCGGCGGTCAGCCGCTGACCCCCGAAGCGGTGCGCCACGCGGTGGCGATGCTGACCGGCACCGGCAGCGAATCCCCGGCCGAGGTACTCACCCTGGACATCCTGGCCCGGCGCGGCAAGACGATCCGGCCGAAAACGCTGAACCAGAAGCGCTATGTCGACGCCATCGACGCGCACACCATCGTGTTCGGCGTCGGCCCGGCCGGCACCGGCAAGACGTATCTGGCGATGGCCAAAGCGGTCAGCGCGCTGCAGACCAAACAGGTCACCCGGATCATCTTGACCCGTCCCGCGGTGGAATCCGGTGAGCGCCTGGGGTTTTTGCCCGGCACCCTGAGCGAGAAGATCGACCCGTATCTGCGCCCGTTGTACGACGCGCTCTACGACATGATGGATCCCGAGCTGATCCCCAAGCTGATGAGCGCCGGGGTGATCGAGGTGGCGCCGCTGGCCTTTATGCGGGGTCGCTCGCTCAATGACGCGTTCATCATCCTGGACGAGGCGCAGAACACCACCGCCGAGCAGATGAAGATGTTTTTGACCCGGCTGGGCTTCGGATCCAAGATTGTGGTCACCGGCGATGTCACCCAGATCGATCTGCCCGGGGGCGCGAAATCGGGTCTGCGGGCGGCCATCGACATCCTCGAGGACATCGACGACATCCATATCGCCGAGCTGACCAGCGCCGACGTGGTGCGCCACCGGCTGGTGTCGGAGATCGTGGACGCCTACGAACGCCACGAAGCCAAATTCGAGGGGCCCGGCCTGGGCATGAACCGAGCCGCGCGGCGCACCGCAAACTCCCGCGGGGCCGCCCGCACCCGCCGGTGAGCCCGCGATGAGTATCGAGGTATCCAACGAATCCGGCCTCGACGTCTCCGAAGTCGAACTGGTTAGCGTCGCCCGGTTCGTGCTGTCCGCGATGAACGTCAACCCGGCCGCCGAACTGTCCATGGTGCTGGTGGACACCGCCGCGATGGCCGACCTGCACATGCGGTGGATGGATCTGCCCGGCCCCACCGACGTGATGAGCTTCCCGATGGACGAGCTGGAGCCGGGCGGGCGCCCCGACGCCCCCGAGCCGGGCCCGTCGCTGCTGGGCGACATCGTGTTGTGCCCGGAGTTCGCCGCCGAGCAGGCCACCGCCGCCGGTCATTCGTTGGGTCACGAGCTGGCGTTGCTGACCGTGCACGGGGTGCTGCATCTGCTGGGCTACGACCACGCCGAACCGGACGAGGAGAAGGAGATGTTCGCCCTGCAGCGTCGACTCCTCGAGGAGTGGGTCGCCGATCAGGTCGAGGGTTACCGCAAGGACCGCCAGACCGAGAAGGATCAGCGGTTGCTGGACAAGTCAAGGTATTTCGACGAACCGTGAGCGGACTGGGGCTGCTGCTCGGCGTCATCGCGCTAGTGTGCCTGGGTGGGTTATTCGCGGCGATCGACGCCGCGATCGGCACGGTGTCGTTGGCCCGGGTCGACGAACTGGTCCGCGAGGAGCGGCCCGGCGCGGTGCGGCTGGCCCGGGTGATGGCCGAACGCGCCCGCTACATCAACCTGGTGGTGTTGCTGCGGATCACCTGCGAGATCACCGCGACGGCGCTGCTGGTGTTTTTGCTGCACGCGGTGCTCGGCCTGGACTGGGGGCTGTTCGCCGCCGCCGCGGTCATGGTGGTCACCAGCTTCGTCGTCATCGGGGTGGGGCCGCGGACCCTGGGGCGGCAGAACGCCTACTCGATTGCGCTGGCGGCAGCGCTTCCGCTGCAGGTGATTTCGGTGCTGCTGGCGCCGATCAGCCGGCTGCTGATCGTGGTCGGTAACGCGCTGACCCCGGGTCGCGGCTTCCGCAACGGTCCGTTCGCGTCCGAGATCGAGCTGCGCGAGGTCGTCGACCTGGCCCAGCAGCGCGGCGTGGTCGCCGCCGACGAGCGCCGCATGATCCAGTCGGTGTTCGAGCTCGGCGACACCCCGGCGCGCGAGGTGATGGTGCCGCGCACCGAGATGGTGTGGATCGAACACGACAAATCCGCCGGCCAGGCCACCTCGCTGGCGGTCCGCAGCGGGCATTCTCGCATCCCGGTGATCGGCGAAAACGTCGACGACATCCTCGGCGTGGTGTTTCTCAAAGACCTTGTGCAGCAGACGTATTACTCCACCAACGGGGGACGGGACACCACCGTGAGCCAGGTGATGCGCCCGGCGGTGTTCGTCCCGGACTCCAAACCGCTGGATGCGCTGCTGCGCGAAATGCAGCGCGACCGCAACCATATGGCGTTGCTGGTCGACGAGTACGGCGCGATCGCCGGGCTGGTCACCATCGAGGATGTGCTGGAGGAGATCGTCGGCGAGATCGCCGACGAGTACGACGTGGGGGAGACGGCGCCGGTCGAAGACCTGGGCGACAACCGGTTCCGGGTGTCGGCGCGGCTGCCGATCGCCGACGTCGGCGAGCTGTACGGGGTGGAGTTCGACGACGACCTCGACGTCGACACGGTGGGCGGGCTGCTGGCCCTGGAACTGGGCCGGGTGCCGCTGCCGGGCGCGGAGGTAACCTCACACGGACTGCGACTGCACGCCGAGGGCGGCCCCGACCACCGTGGGCGGCTGCGCATCGGTACGGTCCTGGTCAGCCCGGTCGAATCCAATGGTCAGGAGGCCTGATGCCCGAGCCGCTCGACGCCGAGGACACCAAGCTGGTGGTGTTGGCTCGGGGTGCGATGGGGCGGACCGAATCCGACAGCGGGGCGGCGGTGCGCGACCTGGACGGGCGCACCTATGCTGGCGCGCCGGTG
>PPEA01000266.1 GCA_002967005.1 Mycobacterium talmoniae | reverse complement strand
TGACGCTGGACAACGACGTCATCACCGTCAACTACTGCGTCAACTACGGCGGCCGCGCCGAAATCGCCGAAGCCGCCGCCGATATCGCCCGCGAAGCGGTCGCCGGCAAGCTGAACCCCGGACCGGATCACCGAGGCCACCGTCGCCAAGCACCTGCACCGCACCGACATCCCGGACGTGGACCTGCTGATCCGCACCTCCGGTGAGCAGCGGTCGTCCAACTTCATGCTGTGGCAGGCCGCCTACGCGGAGTTCATCTTCCAGGAAAAGCTGTGGCCCGACTATGACCGCCGCGACCTGTGGGCGGCGTGCGAGGAGTACGCGTCGCGGCACCGCCGGTTCGGGAGCGCGTGATGCCGTCCCTGCAGGAGCGCCTTGCCTTGGTCCTGGCCGAGGTGCTGCCGGTCAGCGAGGAGGCCGACGGCGCGCTGACGGTCAACTACGGCGGCACCCTGGCGTCGCTGCGGGTGGTGACCATCGCCGAGGGGCTGGACCTGGTGTCGCTGACCCAGGTGCTGGCCTGGGATCTGCCGCTGAGCAAGAAGATCCGCGACCGGGTGGCCGAGCGTGCGCGCACCACCCAGCTGGGCACGGTGACCCTGGTGGAGAAAACCAGTGCGACGGCCGCCAAACGCAACTCGGGTAAGACCGCCGACGTGCTGCTGCGCTACAACTTTCCCGGATCCGGCCTGGTCGACGACGCGCTGCGCACCCTGGTGCTGCTGGTGCTGGAAAAAGGTGTCGACATCCGCGGCGAGCTCACGTCGTGACGCGAGCGTGCGTGTCCCCGGTCGACACGCCGCGTGAAATCCCGGTTTTGCGCACGCTCGGCGCCCCGGATGCGCCGGTTACGACTGGCAGTCGGCGCAGGTGCCGAAGATTTCGATGGTGTGGTTGACGTCGGAGAAGCCGTGCTCGGCGGCGATGTCGGTGGCCCAGGTCTCGACCTGGTTGCCCTCCACCTCGACGGTGGAGCCGCAGCTGCGGCACACCAGATGGTGATGGTGATGCTCCGAGCAGCGCCGGTAGACGGCCTCGCCGGTGTCGGTGCGCAGCGTGTCGACCAGGCCGGCGGCGGCCATCGACTGCAGGGTGCGGTACACGGTGGTCAGGCCGATGTTCTCGCCGCGGCGGCGCAGCTCGTCGTGCAGCTCCTGGGCCGAGCGGAAGTCCTCGATGCTCTCCAGCAGCGCCGAGATCGCGGCCCGCTGCCGGGTGGACCGCACCCCGGTGCTGGTCACGGTCTGTCCTCGCCGGCGTGCGCGACGGCGTCGACGACGATGTGGGCGAGGTGATGGTCGGCCAGCCGGTAGAGCACCTCGCGGCCGGACCGCTCCCCGGCGACCACCCGGCCGCTTGAGGATCTTCAGGTGCTGGCTGACCAGCGGCTGCGGCACCCCAGCGCGTCGACCAGCTCGTGCACGCAGCAGCTGGGATTCGCGCAGCTGCAGCACGATG
>PPEA01000265.1 GCA_002967005.1 Mycobacterium talmoniae | reverse complement strand
AGGGCCCGCAGCAGTTCGCCGGCGGCCTCGAGGATCTCCCGCGGCGGGCGACGCGGGGAACGGGGTGCTGGTGTGCTGATGGTCGGCCGGCGCGGAGCCCAGGTCGGCATCGGCCGCCGTAGACGTGACGGGAGACATCTCAACCACCTTCGCGCGGGACCGTCGGCCCAACGGCCAAACTATTGGAAATCGTTTTCAGCAGGATTCTACTGTTTCATGCACGATGACGCATGTCAAAGCGTGTCGGGGGCTTCAGCGCTGGTCGCTACGATGGCTGATGCTCTCCGTGGCGGCGGCCCCGCCGCCACGGTCCCCCTGGCAGCGAAAGACAGGAGTGCATCCACTCGTGGCGTCCGTCATCGATACCGTCGTCAACCTGGCGAAACGCCGTGGCCTGGTCTACCCGTCCGGCGAAATCTACGGCGGCACCAAATCCGCGTGGGACTACGGGCCGCTGGGGGTGGAGCTCAAGGAGAACATCAAACGGCAGTGGTGGCGTTCGGTGGTGACCGCCCGCGACGACGTCGTCGGCCTGGATTCGTCGATCATCCTGCCGCGGGAGGTGTGGGTGGCCTCCGGGCACGTCGAGGTGTTCCACGACCCGCTGGTGGAGTGCCTGAACTGCCACAAGCGGCACCGCCAGGACCACATGCAAGAGGCGTACGCGCTGAAAAAGGGCCTGGATAACCCCGACGATGCCCCGATGGGCGAGATCGTCTGCCCGGACTGCGGCACCAAGGGACAGTGGACCGAGCCGCGCGAGTTCAACATGATGCTCAAGACCCATCTCGGGCCGATCGAAACCGAGGAGGGGCTGCACTATCTGCGCCCGGAGACCGCGCAGGGCATCTTCGTCAACTTCGCCAATGTGATGACGACCTCGCGGCGCAAACCGCCGTTCGGCATCGCGCAGACCGGCAAGAGCTTCCGCAACGAGATCACCCCGGGCAACTTCATCTTCCGCACCCGCGAGTTCGAGCAGATGGAGATGGAGTTCTTCGTCGAACCCTCGACCGCGCCGGAGTGGCACCAGTACTGGATCGACGAGCGGCTGGCCTGGTATGTCGATTTGGGCATCGCCGCCGAAAACCTGCGGCTGTTCGAGCATCCCCAGGACAAGCTGTCGCACTACAGCGACCGCACCGTCGACATCGAGTACAAGTTCGGTTTCCAGAACAACCCGTGGGGCGAGCTGGAAGGGGTGGCCAACCGCACCGACTTCGACTTGTCCACCCACGCCAAGCATTCCGGTGCCGACCTGTCGTACTACGACCAGACCACCGAGGCCCGCTATGTGCCGTATGTGATCGAGCCGGCGGCCGGGCTGACCCGCTCGTTCATGGCGTTTTTGATCGACGCCTACAACGAGGACGAGGCACCCAACGCCAAAGGGGGAGTGGACAAACGCACGGTGCTGCGGCTGGACCCGCGGCTGGCGCCGGTGAAGGCCGCGGTGTTGCCGCTGAGCCGGCACGCCGACCTCTCGCCGAAAGCCCGCGACCTGGCCGCCGAGTTGCGCAAATGCTGGAACGTCGACTTCGACGACGCCGGCGCGATCGGGCGCCGCTACCGCCGCCAAGACGAGATCGGCACCCCGTTCTGTGTGACGGTGGACTTCGACACCCTCGACGACCAGGCCGTCACGGTGCGCGAACGCGACCAGATGACCCAGGAGCGGATCGGCCTCGACGCCGTCGCCGATTACCTGGCCGCCAAGCTCAAGGGCTGCTAAGTCCCGTCCTGCGCGAGCGTGCGTGTCCCCGGTCGACACGCCGCGCGTGTCGCCGGGTCCACGCACGCTCGTCATCCACAGGGCTGACTACCGGCGCGGGGCCGCAGCCTGCACGATCCAGCCATGACCGAACTGGACGCCCTGCTAGCCGGCCAGGGCGGCGTCGCCACCACCGCGCAACTGGTCGACCGCCTGGGCCGGGCCGCATTCGAAACCCGCGTCGCCCGTGGGGAACTCGCTTGGGTGTGGACCGGCATCTACGCGCAAACGGACCCCGATCCGTTGCTGCGGCTGCGCGGCTTGGATCTGCGCGCCGGTGAACCCGTCGCGATCTGTCTTGGAACCGCCGCCGCCGCTTACGGATTCGACACCGAGGACGTCGTCGACCTGCACGTGCTGAACCCGGCCGGGCACCAGCTGCGGGGCTCCGACGGTCTGGTCGTGCACCGTCGCGAGGGTGCACCGCTGGGCCTGGTCGACGGTCGGCCGGCCACCGCGCCGGCT
>PPEA01000264.1 GCA_002967005.1 Mycobacterium talmoniae | reverse complement strand
GGCCACTTCGACGCGGCCGCCGCGTGCGACTGGGCGCGGGCCTTGAGCCCGTACGGGCTGCGGTGGTACGAGGAGCCCGGCGACCCGCTGGACTTCGAACTGAACCGTCAGGTGATCGAGTGCTACGACGGTGCCGTGGCCACCGGGGAGAACCTGTTCTCGGTGGCGACGTGACCAACCTGGTCCGCTACGGCGGGATGCGCCCCGGCCACGACATCTTTCAGATGGACGCCGGGCTCAGCTACGGGCTGACCGAATACGCCCGCATGCTCGCGGTGCTGGAGGCGCACGGCTTCGATCGGCGGTGCGCCTACCCGCACGGCGGGCACCTGATCAACCTGCACATCGCCGCCGGGCTGGGGCTGGGCGGCTGCGAGTCCTATCCGGGGGTGTTCGCCCCGTTCGGCGGCTACTCCCCGGGCTGCGTGCTGTCCGACGGCGCGATCACCCCGACCGACGCGCCGGGCTTCGGTCTGGAACAGAAGGCCGGCCTGACCGAGTTGATCGACGACCTGCTGGGATGAACGGATGAAGATTGCGGTAATCGGTTGCGGCGCGATGGGTTCGGTGTACGCCGCCAAGCTGGCGGCGGCCGGCCATGACGTGCTGGCCGTCGACCGGGCTGGCGATCACATCGCGCAGATCGCCGCGCACGGACTGCGGATCAGCGGACCGGGATACGACCAGGTGGTGGCGATGCGGGCGGCCACCGCCGCGCCGGCCCAGTCGCCGCGGTGCAGCGCGGGCTCGATCTGGTTGCGGCGCAGCTCGTCCACTTGACCGGAGCTGACGTTCTTGATTGCCGTGGGCACCAAAAACGCGTAGCTGCGGTCGTCGGTGGCCACCGCCAGCAGCGCGTCGTGGTCGCTGAGGTAGTTCATGCGGATGGTGTCGCGGGCCCAGCTTTCCGGGGATTCGCCGGAAAAGTTGTGCACGTAGACCACCCAGAGGCGAACGTGGCGCTCGGTGTAGAGGCTGTCGACATGACCCCACACCTGGCCGCGGCTGATGCTGTTCAGCACGCCGGCGTTGTCGGTGATGTAGTCGGTCAACCGAGCCGGTGGGTCCGCCGCGCCGGCCGGTGCCAGCAGGGCCCCCGCGGTCAGAAGCGCCAGGATGGTGCCGAGCAGCCGGGCTACGCGCATGCCTGTCAATCTAATGCGCAACCCGCGGGTCGGCCGGTTGATCACGTGCACCCCGCCGGGTCGCTCTATGCTCACGGCGTGGTGAGGATGAGGCAGGTGCTGACTGCCGCGGCGGTGGCCGTGACGCTGGCGGGCTGTACGACGACCGTGTCCGGTTCGGTGGCGCAGCGCACCGAAGCCGCCCAGGGCGGTGTCGACGTCGCGCTGTTGGATCCGGGAAATTTTCCGACCAAACCGCAGCCGCCGTTCGGCAACGCCGGTGACCCCGCGAAAGGCGCAGGTCTGGAAGCGCGTCGCATGGCCGGTAATGTGCTGGGCCCCTGGGAGGTGGACCCCAGCTTGGTCACCGGAATGGGCGAGGTGGAAGACGCCGCCACGTTGAACGTCGGCGACGAAGCCGGCGCCGGGGACGTGGTGGCCGCCCACAACTTCGTCACCGGGTTCAGCAGCTACCGGGCCGACAACTCGGGGTCAGGTACCGGAATCCCGACGCGGCGCAAGTCGTTGCGGAATGTGGTGCTGCGGTTCGCCAGCCCCGAGGACGCCGCGGCCGCGGCCACCGAACTGGCGGACAAGGGCGCCAGTGTGAAGTCGTCGTTCTCCGACGAACCGACCGTGTATCAGCCCGTTCCGATTCCCCGCTACCCGGACGCCAAGGGCTCGTCGCACAACTGGGATGTGCTCGGGCACTGGGCGGTGAAATCCTTCATCGCCCACGGCCCCTACGTCCTGTACCAGTACGCAACGGCTCAAGACGGCGCCGACGCGGCCGCGGAGTTGATCGCCACCACCCTGGATAAACAGGGCCCGTTGATCGACCAGTTCCAGCCCACCCCGGTCGATCAGCTCGCCAACCTGCCGATCGACCCGGGTGGGGTGCTGGCCCGCACCGTTCCCCGCCCCGCCGACAACCCGCTGATGTACGGGGCCGGCGGGGTCTACGACGCGCACGGGCAGCTGCATTTCGATGGCGACCCGGTCCGGTCGCGGACAATCTTCGATGCGGCACAGCTGCAACTGGTCGCCAAAGCGTTTACCAACGTCTACCAAACCCCGGACGCCGCCTCGGCGAAGAAGATCGTCGACGGCTTCGCGGGGGAGATGACCGACGCCCAATTTGGTCCGGCCGCGGCGATCAAGGGGTTGCCCGACGCGAAATGCTTGGCGCACAAAGATCAGACCGCGTCCTCCTTCTACTGCGTCGCGGTGGCCGACCGTTACGCCATCGAGGTGTCGGGCAGCCAAGAGCCGGTGGTGCACCAACTGGTGTCGGCCCAGTACCTGATGTTGACCAGCAAATGAGCCGTACCCGGCTTTGGCAGACTATGCAGCGGTGAGCACCAACCAACCGGATCCCTACGACGCGCACGATCGCGCCCGCGTCGTCGCTGAGGCACCGAAGACCGCGGGGCTGCCCGGCACCGAGGGCCAGCACCGCACCGACTTCGCCCGCGACCGCGCCCGCGTGCTGCATTGCGCTGCGCTGCGCCGGCTGGCCGACAAAACCCAGGTCGTCGGCCCGCGGGAGGGCGACACCCCGCGCACCCGGCTCACCCATTCGTTGGAGGTGGCCCAGATCGGGCGGGGGATGGCGATCGGATTGGGCTGTGATCCCGACCTGGTCGAACTCGCCGGCCTGGCCCACGACATCGGCCATCCGCCTACGGGCACAACGGGGAACAGGCGCTCGACGAGCTGGCGGCGTCCTGCGGCGGCTTTGAAGGCAACGCCCAGAACTTCCGCATCCTCACCAGCCTGGAACCCAAAGTCCTTGACCCACAAGGACGCAGCGCCGGGCTGAACCTGACCCGGGCGGCGCTGGACGCGGTCACCAAATATCCGTGGCCGCGCGGGGGTGGGCGCACCAAGTTCGGTTTCTACGACGACGACCGCCACCACGCCGCCTGGATGCGCCAGGGCGCGCCACCGGATCGGCTGTGCCTGGAGGCGCAGGCGATGAACTGGGCCGACGACGTCGCCTACTCGGTGCACGACGTCGAGGATGGGGTGATCGCCGGGCGCATCGACCTGCGGGTGCTCGCCGACGACGACGCGGCCGCCACCCTGGCTCGCCTCGGTGCCTCCGAGTTCGACCAAGTCAGCGCCGATGACCTGGTCGCCGCCGGCAACGGGTGTACCGGCAACCCGGAT
>PPEA01000263.1 GCA_002967005.1 Mycobacterium talmoniae | reverse complement strand
ATCGGGGGTGAATCCGTCCGGGGCGGCGACGGTGACGTGTACGCCGGCGGTGACGCCGCCGATCAGCAGCGAGTGCGCCATGTTGTTCGCGCCGTCACCGAGGTAGGTCAGCCGCAGGCCGTTGAGCGCGCCCTTGCGTTCGGCGATGGTCTGCAGGTCGGCCAGCACCTGGCAGGGGTGGAATTCGTCGGAGAGCGCGTTGACGATCGGCACCGTGGCCGTGCTGGCCATCGCGGTCAGCCGGTCCTGGGCGAAGGTGCGCCACACGATGGCGTCGACGTAGCGGGACAGCACCCGCCCGGTGTCCTCCAGGGTTTCGTCGCGGCCCAGCTGGGTGGATCGGCCGTCGACGACGACGGCGTGCCCGCCGAGTTGGGCGATGCCGATCTCGAAGGAGAACCGGGTGCGGGTGGAGTTCTTGTCGAAGATCACCGCGACCCGCGCGGTGGCCGGGGACGGGCCGCTGGCCCGCTATCGCGCGGATCTGCAGGTGCCCGAGGTGGTCCGGGCCGAGGTGGCGGTGCTGAAAACCCTGGCGGTGCACTTCATCATGTCCGATCCGCGGCACCGCGAGATCCAGGCGCGGCAGCGGGAGCGCATCCACGCGGTGGCGGGGTGGCTGCTGGCCAACGCGCCGAGCACGCTGGACCCGGTGTTCATCCCGGCGTTCAACACCGCCGGCGACGACGACACCCGGCTGCGGGTCATCGTCGATCAGATCGCCTCCTACACCGAGGGGCGACTGGAGCGCGTCGCGGCCGGGATCAGCTGAGTTTGCTGGCCTTGTCCATCATGGCCCGGGCGACGTCGATGCCGCTGGTCTTGGGGTCGGCCGAACCCGGCTCATCGGGCCACGGGAGATGAAAGTGCACCAGAACGTCCACGAGGCAGTTGCCCTGAATGCCCACCGCCCGTGCTACCGGGACGGTGTCGCCGTCCTGAATCTCCATGTCCAGGGTTGCCGACAGCACGGAATCGGTGATCGTGACACCGCGGATGTGCTCGACGATGTTCTCGCCCCCCTGCGACCCGGGCGGTGTGGTCACCGTCTGTCCGTCGCAGGCCTTCCACTGCTCGGAGAATTTTGCGAAGAGGGTCTGCACGTCCGGTGCCGTGGGTAACGCGACCGCGGCTTCGTCGACCGTCAATACCCGGCCCACACCGGTGCCCCACCAGTACTCTCCGGCGACACGTTGCACCGTGGCTGAGGCGTAGGCGTCCTTGTGCGCGACGTTCACGACGCCCGTGCACTTCGGCGGCGTGCTGCTCCCGCCGATCAGCGTGTCGAAGCTGCCGGCGGTGCCGTCGCCCATTAACCCCGGTTGGGCCTTAAACGGGGTGTCGAGCAATTTCGTGAGTTCGCCACCATCGAGGAGCACCCGGTGGAGGGCGTCGCCGGTGATCGGGTGTTGAGATGTTGTGGTGGCGGGGGACGTCGCTAACGTGGACGTGCTCGTGCGGTCGGGTATCAGCGCCCACACCACGACGCTCACTACGGCCAGCACGATGACCACATAGGACAGCGTCACCCCGACCAGCGCACGTGTGTGCCCAGCCTGATGACGCTTCTTGATCTCGGACAGCGCCAGATGGCCCAGCACGGCACCGACCGGGGCGAACACCACCGCGAAGACCACCGACAGCGTCGCCAGCGTGTTGGTTTCCGGCTGTGCCGGCGGGGGCTGCGGTGCGGGACCGCCGGGTGCGCCCGGCCAGCCGCCGCCCGACGGCCAGCCCCCGCCAAATGGATCACCACCCCCGCCGAATGGCTCGCCACCAAAGGGTCCAGACGAATAGCCCCCGCCACCGTTCACCGCAGCCTCCCATCCGGTGTCGCAATGACCCTAGTCCGCGCCGGTTCGGCGGCGACGCACAATTTGGCGGTCGCTGATGCCGCCCGGTTGCGGAGCGCTCGCTGCACCGAGGGCGCCGGAGCGTGTCGCGGTCGGGATCACCAAGTCCCCAATCTGCATCCCAGACCGGTACCATTTTGGGATGAGCATTCAGATTGCCGTCCGGTTGCCCGACGAGATTGTGGCCTTCATCGACCAGCAAGTCGGCGAGAAGCGGGCGCCCAGCCGTGCCGCCGTCGTGCTTCGCGCCCTCGAACGCGAACGCCGCCGCCAGGTCGCCGCCCGCGATGCGGCCATCCTCGCCGCCGAAAAGCCCGGCCGCGACGACCTGGACGAGCTCGCCCGCTACGCGGCGGATCTGCCGAGCGGTCTCGACTGATGCGACCGATTCACGTTGCGCAGCTGGATAAACACCGGCCCGTTTTGATCCTCACGCGCGAACTCGTCCGGCCGTACCTGGCCCGTGTCACCGTCGCCCCGATCACCGCCACCATCCGGGGGCTCTCGACGGAGGTGCCCGTCGGCCCCGCCAACGGGCTCGACAAACCATCCGTTGTCAGCTGCGACAACATCGTCACGATCCCCGTCGAATCGCTCAGCCGACACATCGGCTACTTGCTGCCCGAGCAAGAACCCGACCTCAGCGCCGCGATCCACCACGCTTTCGACCTGGATTGACGTGTCGCGGCGCTCCGAAATCAGCTGAGCTTGCTGACTTTGTCCATCATCGCCCGCGCGACGTCGATGCCGCTGGTGTTGATATCCGCGGTCCCGGTTTTCTCCTCGGGTGCATTATTGAACGGCATGCTGACCTCCACCAGGCAGTTTCCTTGAACGCCGATGGCCCGCGCATACGGTCCGGCGTCGCCCATATGCGCCGTTGCCGCAAGGACGGAGTCGGTCACCCTGACATCGTTGATTCTCCAGTCGGTGTTTTCGCCACCTGGGCCGGCGGCTGGTTCAGACACCCTTTGCCCGTCGCAGTGCTTCCACTGTTCGGAGAATTTTGCGAACAGTGCCGCGGCATCCGCGGCGCTGTCCAACGCGACAACAGCCTCGTTGACGTAGATCACGCGGTAATTGACGGCGTTCATGAACGCGGGATTGTCGGGGGTCCCCTGCCCCCACGCGACCGCGGCGTAGCTTTGCACACCCGCGGATTCGTAGACGCTTCTAGATGCGAGCACCACGACCCCAAAGCAATCAGGCGATGCGGCCGTCGACGGCTTGCCCATCGCTTCCAAGCCCCCATATTGCTGCTCGTCAAGCAAGGTGCCTGCAAACGGTTGTCCGAGCATCTTCGACAGCTCGGTGCCATTCAGCAGCACCTTCTTGACCGCGTCCCCAGTAACTGTGGGGCCGGCGTTGGCGTGGGGCCCCGGCGAGGCGTGTGTTGACGAGTGGTGCGACTTGCTGGGCGCGACCAGCCAGATCACCACCCCCAGCACCACGAGCACGGCGACCAACGCCGTTACCACCAGCCAGATTCGGGTGTTCTTCCCGCCGCGCTGCGGCGGGGGAGCAGGCATTCCCGGCCAGCCAGGCGGCGGGGGACCGGGAGGTACACCGGGCCCGCTCGGCGGCCAGCCGCCGCCGTAGGCGGACCGCCAGGTCCACCCGGGTAACCCCCACCGGTCATCGCAGCCTCCCGTCCCCGTCGCCGGGACTGACCCTATCCCGCACCGGGCCGGTATCCGTGCACAATCTGCGGCGACGGCGTCATCGCGGCCGGGTTCGGCGCTCTAAACTAGCCCGATGGCCGGCCGCATCCCCGATCGCGATATTGCCGCCATCCGTGAACGTGTCCGCATCGAGGACGTCGTCGCCGACTACGTGCAACTGCGTCGCGCCGGCGCGGATTCGCTCAAGGGACTGTGCCCGTTCCACGACGAAAAGTCACCGTCGTTCCACGTGCGCCCCAACCACGGCCACTTCCACTGCTTCGGCTGCGGCGAGGGCGGCGACGTGTACGCGTTCCTCCAGAAGATCGAGCACGTCAACTTCGTCGAATCCGTCGAACTGCTCGCCGACCGGATCGGCTACACCATCAGCTACACCGGGACCAGCACCGGCGCCCAGCGCGACCGGGGCACCCGCAGCCGGCTGATCGCCGCCAACGCCGCCGCCCACGAGTTCTACATCGCGGCGCTGACCAGCGAGGAGGCCGCCCGGCGCGCCAGTACCTCACCGAACGCAACTTCGACGCCGCAGCCGCCAAACAGTTCGGCTGCGGATTCGCCCCGTCCGGGTGGGACAGTCTGACCAAACACTTGCAGCGCAAGGGCTTTGAGTTCAAGGAACTCGAGGCGGCGGGCCTGTCCCGGCAGGGCCGGCGCGGCCCCATCGACCGGTTCCACCGCCGGCTGCTGTGGCCGATCCGCACCGCGGCCGGCGAGGTGATCGGGTTCGGGGCGCGGCGCATCTTCCCCGACGACCCGATGGAAGCCAAATACGTCAACACCCCCGAAACCGTGCTGTACAAGAAGTCAAACGTGCTGTTCGGGATCGACCTGGCCAAACGCGACATCGCCAAGGGGCATCAGGCCGTCGTGGTCGAGGGCTACACCGACGTGATGGCCATGCACCTGGCCGGGGTCACCACCGCCGTCGCCTCGTGCGGCACCGCCTTCGGCGACGAGCACCTGGCCATGCTGCGCCGGCTGATGATGGACGACAATTTCTTCCGCGGCGAACTGATCTACGTGTTCGACGGCGATGCGGCCGGTCAGGCCGCCGCGGTCAAGGCGCTCGACGGTGAGCAGCACCTGGCCGGGCAGTCCTTCGTCGCGGTCGCCGCCGACGGCATGGACCCCTGCGATCTGCGGCTGCGGTCCGGTGACGCGGCGCTGCGGGATCTGGTGGCGCGGCGAACCCCGTTGTTCGAGTTCGCAATCCGGGCCGCGTTGGGTGAGATGGACCTGGACAGCGCCGAGGGCCGGGTCGCCGCGCTGCGCCGCTGCGTGCCGATGGTCGCCCGGATCAAGGACCCCATGCTGCGCGACGAGTACGCGCGCCAGCTCGCCGG
>PPEA01000262.1 GCA_002967005.1 Mycobacterium talmoniae | reverse complement strand
CGTTGACCGTCGAGAGCTTCACCCACCCCGCTACGCCGCGGTCCGCACCGCGCTGCTGGCCGCCGGCGGCACCACCGCCGGGGTGGCCGGCGCCGAATGGATCGACGCGGTGCGCCAGCAGACCACCTCGGCGGCCACCGCGGGCCTGATCAACGAGCTCGGGGTGGAGGCCATCCGCGTCGACGAGGACAAGCTGCCGCGCTACATCGGCGGGGTGCTGGCCCGGCTGCAGGAGGTGTGGGTGGGCCGGCAGATCGCCGAGGTCAAATCCAAGCTGCAGCGCATGTCCCCGGTCGACAACAGCGACGAATACCACGCCCTGTTCGGCGACCTGGTCGCGATGGAGGCCTACCGGCGCAGCTGCTGGAGCAGGCCAGCGGCGACGACCTCACCGCCTGACCCGGGCGCGGCTCAGTTCGCGTTGTCCGCCCGCCCGACGACGGCGGTGCGCTGGTCGATCTCGGTCAGCGTCACCATCCGCGGATCGGGGGAGACCCGGTTGGCGATGGTGCGCCGGCCCGCATCGATCACCGACCGCGCGACCGGGCTGCCGGTCAGGGCACGATAGGTGCCCGCGATCTGCTCGTAGCGGCGACGGCCTGCCTTCGCGCCCAACACGTAACCCAACCCCAGCACCACGAAATACCGGATCAACGGTCCCCTCCAGACAAATCGATGGCTCCATCCTGCCTCACCGGTCGCGGCGGCGGCGGACAGGCTGGCCCGCTCCGCACCCTCCGCCGCCGATACGTTAGAGTCGTCCCGCAGCCCACGTGGACGCGACAGCGTCTATCGTGGACGGTCAGTCCCCTGTAGCTCAATTGGCAGAGCATTCGGCTGTTAACCGAAGGGTTGCTGGTTCGAGTCCAGCCGGGGGAGCGTCACCACCGACGGTCCCTGTTGCGCCTTGGCCTGCTTCTGCTTGGCCGCCTGGGCGACCGCGTTGATCAGCGGGTTCGCGGCCAGCATTTCGCGGCGTTCTTCCTCGGTCATCTCGTAGAACGACCAGGCCCCCCACACCGCCGGCCGCACATACACCGTCACCGGCCGCGGCCTGTTGCCCAGCACGGCCGGAATCGCCACCGGACGGTCGCTGCTCGCCGAACTGAGCATCTCCTCGGTGATCTGCGCGACATCCGCGGAATCGTGCAGTTCGTAGGTCAGCCCCTGGCCGACCTTGCTGGGCGGTCCTTGCAGCGCGAGGAACCACGCCATCGGCTACTCCTTTGTTCGGGTTCGTAACTTGGCCAGCTTAAGGTGTGGTCCTGGCGGCGGGATGGCGTATCGCCGACCGACCTGGGGCGGTGTTACCGCGCCGGCCGGGCGGTCAGGTAGGCCATCGCCCCGGCGGTCTCGATCGTGAGGTCGGGCAGCACCGGGCGCAGCAGGTCAGCGACTTCGTCGGGGGATGCGGGGGCGGCGCG
>PPEA01000261.1 GCA_002967005.1 Mycobacterium talmoniae | reverse complement strand
CCACCCCCTGCCGGCAGCCGATGGCACTCCGACCCCCGGCCGACACCGCGGCACTGCTCGTATCTGGTCGACGGCGTGCTGGCCAGCGGGATGCGCTGATCACCGGCATCCGCTGCTGACGCACCGCGGGCCGCAGCTGCTGCCGGCGCTGTTCAGCCACAACCAGACGGACTGCGTGCGCAGCCTGGCCGCGCTGGCGCTGCTGGAGACCGAGGTGTTGGCGCCCGGCCACGGTGACCTGTGGCGCGGCCCGATCCGCGAGGCCACCGACCAGGCCGCCGCCCGGGCCACGCCGCGTTGAGTCAGCCCGCAAGGCCCAGGTGCTCCCGCAGCGTGTGGCCGGTGTATTCGGTGCGGTACACGCCGCGATCCTGCAGCAGCGGCACCACCTGATCGACGAAGTCGTCGAGCCCGTGCGGGGTCAGGTGGGGCACCAGGATGAACCCGTCGCACGCATCGGCCTGCACGTAGCGGTCGATTTCGGCGGCGATGTGGGCGGCGGTGCCGACGAACTGCTGGCGGCTGGTGACGGCGATGACGAGTTCGCGGATGGAGAGGTTTTCGGCCGCGGCACGCTCCCGGTAGCTGCGGGCCACTGCGAGCGGGTCGCCGTGCCGCACTCGACCCTGGGTGATGCTGGTGTCGCCGGTGGGGTCGATGTCGGGCAGCGGGCCGTCCGGGTCGTACCCGGATAAGTCGCGACCCCAGACCTGCTCCAGCATGGCGATCGCCGTCGCCCCGCTGACCTGCTGGTACCGGATATGCCGCGCCTTCTCGGCGGCCTCGGCGGCGGTGTCGCCCAAAACGAACGTCGCGGCTGGAAACACCTTGAGCTGGTCGGGGTTTCGCCCCTGCGCCGCGGCGCGGCCCTTGACGTCGGCGTAGTAGCGCTGGCCGTCCTCCAACGAACCGTGCAGGGTGAACAGCGCGTCAGCGTGCCGGGCGCCGAACGACCTTCCCTCGTCGGAGTCACCGGCCTGCAACAGCACCGGGTGGCCCTGCGGCCCGGCCGGCAGCGTCGCCAGGCCGCGCACGTCGAACTGCCGACCGCGGTGTTCGACGATGCGGATACGGGCGGGGTCGACGTAGGTTCCGGCGGCCCCGTCGGCGACCAGGGCGTCGGCCGCCCAGCTGTCCCAGAAGGCGCGCGCCACGGTGAGGAACTCCTCAGCGCGGCGGTACCGGTCGGCGTGGTCCAGGAAGCCGCCGCGACGGAAGTTGGCGCCGGTGAAGGCGTCCGACGATGTGACGATGTTCCAGCCGGCCCGCCCGTCGGACAGGTGATCCAGGCTGGCGAATTGCCGCGCCACCTCGAACGGTTCGTTGAAGGTGGTGTTGATGGTGCCGGTCAGCCCGATCCGTTCGGTCACCCCGGCCAGCGCGGCCAGCACGGTGAAGGTGTCGGGGCGGCCCACCACGTCGAGGTCATAGATGCGGCCCCGGTGCTCGCGTAGCCGCAGTCCCTCGGCCAGGAAGAAGAAATCGAACAGCCCGCGCTCGGCGGTGCGGGCCAGATGCACGAACGAGTCGAACTCGATCTGACTGCCGGCTGCCGGGTCGGTCCACACGGTGGTGTTGTTGACGCCCGGGAAGTGGGCGGCCAGATGAACCTGCTTGCGGTGCTTACTCATTGACCCAGCCCCCAGCGTTTGGCCAGCAGTTCGTGCGAGCGCAGCCGATCCCGATGCCG
Organism: Mycobacterium talmoniae; assembly: GCA_002967005.1. GTDB lineage: Bacteria > Actinomycetota > Actinomycetes > Mycobacteriales > Mycobacteriaceae > Mycobacterium > Mycobacterium talmoniae. The sequence goes on along the minus strand of PPEA01000261.1, from coordinate 8,960 downwards.
GTAGGCGATCGAGGTGACCACCAGCTCGTCGGCGCCGGTGACGCGCTGCAGCGCCGCCAGCCGGTCGGCGACCTCATCCGGGTCGCCGACGAATTGGGTTGCCACCCGGTCGTTGACCACCGCAAGTTGCTCGTCGGTGAGCGGCGCGCAGTGGTCCGGATCGGGATACGGGATGGCGCCCTCGCCGGCCCGGATGGAATACACCCAGTGCCCGTAGCTGGACGCCAGGTGCCGGGCGGTGGCGGTGTCCTCGGCGACCACCACGTCGGCCGACACCACCAGATACGGCCGGGACAGATAGCGGGAGGGGACAAACGCGTCGCGGTAGGCGTCGACCGCGTCCAGCGCGGTACCCGGCGTGATGTGGTAGCTGGCGACGAACGGCAGCCCGCGCTGCCCGGCCAGCCGCGCGCTGGTGCCCTTGCTGCTGCCGAAGATCCACGGGCTCAGGCCGGTCTGCTCGCCCGGAACGGCGTGCACGTCGAAACCGTCGATCCGGTAGCTGCCGTCGAGCATCGCGAGGATGTCGTCGACCTGCGCGACGAAGTCGGGGGTCACCGCGTCGGGCTGCTGCAGAACCGATCCGGTCGCCCGCGCCCGGTCGGCGTTGAGCACCGGACGCAGGTCGAACGGCGGCGGAATCACCAACCCGTCGACCTCCCGCCAGTCCCGCGGCCCCTCCTCCGGGCGCGGTGTCTCGGTGCCGGAGCGTCGTCGCGCGGAGCGGCCCACACCCAAATCGATGCGGCCCGGATGGAACGCGGCCAGTGTGCCGAAGCTTTCCACCACCGCCGCGGCGGTGGTGTAGCCCAACTGGACCGCGCCCGCCCCGACCCGAATCGTGGTGGTGGCGGCCGCGATCTGCCCGATCAGCACCGCCGGCGCGGAGCTGGCCACACCCACGAAGTGGTGTTCGGCGACCCAAAACCGGCGATAGCCCCACCGCTCGGCGGCCCGGGCCAAGTCGATGGTGTTCCGTAACGCGGTCGGCGCGTCACCGCCGGCGCTGATCGGCGCCAGATCCAGCACCGACAGCGGGACCCGGTCATCGGGGCCCCACCGCGTACCGGTTGGCGCCACCGGCAGGCCGAGCCGGGCCCGCAGCGTTTCGCCGTCGCGGTAACCGGTGCGGAATCGGCCGGCGCGCTGCAGCAGCGGAACCACCTGCTCGACAATCACCGGCAGATCGGTGGCGTTGACCGCCGGCCGCAGCCGCGCGCCGTGAATCCCCAGCCGCTGCCAGCTCAGCAGCAGATCGACCAGATCGGTGGCACCGCCGGTGAATACCAGGGCATCCGAGCGAAAGGCTTCGCCGTGAAACGACACCGCGACGTCGGCGTACACCTGCAGGCCCGCACCGCCGGCGGCGTGCACCTGGGCCAGCAGGGCGCGCACCGAGGCGTCGTCGGTGGGCGTGATGAAAACCAGATCGGTGCTGCCGGCGGCGAATTCGTAGATCCTGGCGGTGTGCGCCAGCGCCGTCACCACCGGCTGACCTTGCGGTGGCCGCGGCGTGATCGACGGTCCCTTCACCGCGAAATGTTTTCCGGTGAAGTCGATGTAGTGCAGCTTGCCGCGGTCAATGTAGCGGCCCGTAGCCCCATCGCGGATCACCGCGTCGTCCTCCCAGCTGTCCCACAGCCGGCGGACCACCTCGACGAAGTCGGTGGCCTCGTCGAACAATCCGTCGACATCCAGCGCGCCGTCCCGGCGGCCGAACAGGGCGGCTTCGTGCGCGGTCGCGCTGACCCGGGTTTGCCAGCCGGCCCGCCCACCCGACACGAAGTCCAGGGTGGCGATGGCCTTGGACACGTGGAACGGCTCGGTGTGGGTGACGGTGGCTACCGGGATCAGCCCGATGTGTCGGGTCGCCGGGGCGATGCGGGCGGCGACCAGTACCGCGTCGGCGCGACCGGCCAGCCGTCGCGGATCGATAGCGGCGCGACGCCCGGGTTGGACGGTGAAGGTGTCCTCGATGGTGAGGAAGTCGAGCAGCCCGAGTTCGGCGGTGCGGGCCAGGTCAGTCCAGTACCGGCCGTCCAGCACCGACCCGGCGGCGGGGGTTCGCCAGGCCTGCGGGTGCCACCCGTATCCGTCGAGCGCGACACCAAGGTGCAGCGCGCCCGGTTGGCCGGGCTGACCGGATTTCGACACCACGTAACTGTCTAACAGCGAGCCTTCGGCCGCATTCCGAGCGCACGGGTGGAGTAACGGGTCTCACACGTTCCGGCGGCGGGCGCCGCGCCATCAGCGTCCCGGCGATCAGCATCACCGCGATGTCGACCAAAAACGCCCGGAACCATTCAGCAGGTCACAATCCGATCACAGCCGACCGTCACCGTTCGTTAAGGACTTGGCCCGCAGTTTAAGAATCCGGCGTCGTTCTCATTGGTCGCTTACCGCAACTTCGGCGAAATCCGCGTCATCGGACGGCAGGCGCCGAAACGGCTTGCCGCGGAGCCCCTTTTGACGTCAGCCTCACCCGGAGGTGACCGCGGCGGCGGTGCGTACCGTGGGCTTCGGGTCGGGAGTGCAACTGATTCGTGACTCAAAGGGAATAAGAATGCTCAAAAACCTTGGTATCGCTGGCGGCTGCCTGCTGGGCGCGGCGGCCGCCTGCGTCCTCGTCGCGCCGACGGCGGCGGCGGACCCGGACTGCAGCCCGGCCGGGTTGTCCAACACGGTCGACACGACCACCAGTTCGGCGCGCCAGTATCTGGCCGCCCACCCGGGTGCCGACGCGGTGGTGTCGCAGGCCATCAGTCAGCCACGGCCGGAGGCGGCCACCAATGTCCGCAACTACTTCACCGCACACCCGCAGGAGTACTACGAGTTGCGGGGCATCCTGGCGCCGATCGGTGACGCCCAGCGCCAGTGCAACACCACGGTGCTGCCGCCCGATCTGGCGTCGGCCTACGACGCCTTCATGGCGGGCTGAACCGGCGATGTAGCGTCCGCGTTCGCCCGGCGCGCGCTACCGTGCATCGGGTGAGCAGGCAGCGGGGGGCCGCATCACGACGGGTACTGGCCGCGGCCGTGGCCGCGACGGTGGCCGCCTGCTCCCCCGCGCCGCACGCTTCGGGACCGCCGTCGGCGACGACGGCGCCCGACGCCCGCCACGGGCCGTTCTTCCCGCTGTGCGGCGGCATCAGCGACCAGACGGTGGCCGAGTTGACCGGGGCGAGCGGGCTGGTCAACACCGGCCAAAATCCGACGGGCTGCCAGTGGCTGCGCGGCGGTGTGGTCTGGCCGCGGGTCACCTTCGCCTGGTATCGGGGCAGCCCGATCGGGCGGGAACGCAAGATCGAGCAGCTGTCCCGCACCCGGGTCGAGGACCTGACGATGGCGGGCCGAAGCGGGTTCCGCGGTGTCGAGAACAACGCGACGCTCGGCGATTACATCTGCGAGATCGCGATCCAGTTCTTCGACGACTTCATCGAATGGTCGGTCAGCTTCGACGTCAAACCGTTCCCCGACCCCTGCCCCGTGACCGAGGAGCTGACCCGCCGCTCGATCGCCAACGCCCATTGACCCGCTTGCGGGTCGCGTGCAGGTAGCGGATCGGGGCGGCGACCCGCACCCCGTCGCCGGCCGCGGGATATCCACCGGCGGCGAACAGGTCGTCGGCCTCGGTGGTCACCGTCGCCCAGCCGTGGGCCTGCAGGTAGCGCTCGACGTCGCGCCCCCTCGCAGTCGGCGCCCAACCGGCCGACCGGGGCGCTCAGCGCGGTCACCCCGGCCAGCAGCCGGTCCTGCACCGGCGGAGTCAGGGTGCCCAGCAGCCCCTCGGCGATCCCACACCGTGGGTTCGGCGGCGTCAAACCCGGCCTGCCGCAACGCCGCCGGCCAGTCATGGCCCAGATCGACGCCCACCGCGCGGCGATGCGCGGTGGGCGTCGCCCCGAGCCCGCGCATGGTCTGGGTTTTGAACTCGATCGCCCGCGGTTTGTCGAGTTCGTACACGGTGGTGCCGCCCGGCCACCACAACCGGTAGGCGCGGGTGTCCAGGCCCGACGCCAAGATCACCACCTGCCGGATCCCGGACCGTCCGGCGTCGCCGAGGAAATCGTCGAAGAATTTGGTACCGACCGCGAAAAGGTCGGTGGTCCCGTCGGGTCCGGAGTCGGCCGGCTCCACGTCGCGGCTGCCGCCCGCCGCCCGGAACAGCGGCTCGGCGAACGGGTCGTTGACCAGTCCACTGGCGGTGGCGTTGACCCGCGCGGCGGCCACCATCATCGCGGTGGCCCCGAAACCGGCGGCCAGTTGGTTGCTCAACGCGCGACTCGCCGCGGCGGGATGCCGTGCACCATGGCGCGCAGCTGGTTCTCGGCAACACCGTCGGCGACGAACCACATCTCGTCGCCGGCCGCCAGCGCGTCGTCGGCCTGCGGCAGGATGACCGTGTCACCGCGCACCACGGTGACCAGGGCGGCGTTGTCCGGTAACGCCAGCTCGTTCACCCGCTGACCCAGCAGCGGGTTGTCGTCGGGCAACGTCAGTTTCACGATGCTGGCCTGGCCGCGCCGCAGCCCCATCACCTGCACCAGGTTCCCGACGTCGATGGCCCCCTCCACCCCGGCCACCATGGCGCGCGGGGTGGAGACCGCGACGTCGACCCCCCAGGCTTCGGTGAACAGCCACTCGTTGCGCATGTCGTTGACCCGGGCCACCACCCGCGGCACCCCGAACTCGGATTTGGCCAGCAGGGAGGCCGCCAGGTTGACCTTGTCGTCGCCGGTGGCGGTGATGACCACGTCACAGGTCTCCAGGCCGCACTCCTCGAGCTGGGCCAGCTCGCAGGCGTCGGCCAGCAACCAGTCGGCGGCCGGCACGGTGTGCGGCTCGTAGTGGCCGCGGTTGCGTTCGATCAGCAGCACCTTGTGCCCGCCGTCCAACAACTCCTGCGCGACCGACCGGCCGACCGCGCCGGCGCCCGCGATCCCGATGCGCATGCCTCTCCTTATACCTGCAGCGCTCAGGGTGTACCACCGCACGGGTGGTGGTACTGATTTACTGGCATCTAACTCACCCCCTGGCCCGCGCCCCGAAGTGGCACCCGCGCGGGCTGCATCGACGTAGGCACGCCCGGACGGAAAACGACCATGACCCTGCAGCAGCTGTACCTGGCGCTGCTGATCGGCGGGTTGGTGCTGTTGGCCAGCATCGTCGCCACCCGGGCGGCCGCCAAGGTGGGGCTGCCCGCGCTGCTGCTGTTTTTGGCGGTCGGGGTCGCGATCGGCAACGACGGGTTGGGGCTGGAGTTCAGTGACGTCGAACTGGCCAGCGATCTGGGCACCGCCGCGCTCGCCGTCATCCTGGTCGAAGGTGGTTTGACCACCCGGTTCGCCGACATCCGCAAACTGCTGGCCCCGGCCGGGGTGCTGGCCACCCTCGGTGTCGTGGTCAGCATGGCGGTCACCGCGCTGGGCGCGCATCTGCTGCTCGGGATGAACTGGCAGCTGGCGATCCTGCTGGGCGCGATCGTCTCACCCACCGACGCCGCCGCGGTGTTCTCCGTGCTGCGGGTGCTGCCGCTGCCCCGCCGGGTGGCCGGGCTGCTGGAGGCCGAATCCGGGTTCAACGACGCCCCGGCCGCGATTTTGGTGTTGATGTTCAGCACCACGCCGCTGACGGTGGCGCCCGGCACCGCGCTGCTGGACCTGCTCTACGAGCTGGCGGTCGGTGCGGCGATCGGGGTGGCGTGCGGGGTGCTGGGCGCGTTGGCCATCATCATCGCGGTACTGATCGTGGTCAACGCCCGCGACGACACCGGGGGCCAACCGTCGACGCCGACCGTCACCGACACCTCGTCGCAGGGTTCGGCCACCGAAACCACCGGGACCGGCGCACCATGACGACCCCCCAGCACCTGTCCGACCGCTACGAACTCGGGGAGATCCTGGGTTTCGGCGGCATGTCCGAGGTCCACATCGCCCGCGACACCCGGCTGCATCGGGACGTGGCGGTCAAGGTGCTGCGCGCCGACTTGGCCCGCGACCCCAGCTTTTACCTGCGTTTTCGCCGCGAAGCACAGAACGCGGCGGCGCTGAACCACCCCGCCATCGTGGCGGTGTATGACACCGGGGAGGCCGAAACACCGGCCGGCCCGCTGCCCTACATCGTGATGGAGTACGTCAACGGGGTCACCCTGCGCGACATCGTGCACGGCGACGGTCCGATGCCGCCCCGGCGCGCCATCGAGGTCATCGCCGACGCGTGCCAGGCGCTGAACTTTTCCCACCAGCACGGCATCATCCACCGGGACGTCAAACCGGCCAACATCATGATCAGCACCGCGAATGCGGTCAAGGTGATGGACTTCGGCATCGCCCGGGCGCTCGCCGACAGCGGCAACAGCGTCACCCAGACCGCCGCGGTGATCGGCACCGCGCAGTACCTGTCCCCGGAGCAGGCCCGCGGGGAGTCGGTCGATGCCCGCTCCGACGTCTACTCGTTGGGCTGTGTGCTCTACGAGATCCTCACCGGGGAGCCCCCATTCATCGGCGACTCACCGGTGGCGGTGGCCTACCAGCATGTCCGCGAGGACCCGACCCCGCCGTCGCAACGGCATGAGGGCATCTCACCCGAGTTGGACGCCGTCGTCCTCAAGGCGCTGGCCAAGAATCCGGACAACCGGTATCAGACCGCCGCGGAGATGCGCAACGACCTGGTCCGCGTGCACAACGGTGAGGCCCCCGACGCACCCAAGGTCCTCACCGACGCCGAGCGCACCGCAATGCTGGCCGCCTCCAGCTCGCGTCCGGTCGGGCCGGTCAGCCCGGCCACCGACCCGCTGCCCCGCCAGGAGCCGGACTTCACCAGCGATCGCACGGTCGGCTCGGTGGGCCGCTGGCTGATCGCGGTGGCGGTGCTGGCGGTGTTGACCGTCGTCGTCACGTTGGTGATCAACACCTTCGGCGGCAGCACCCACAAGGTGCAGGTCCCCGACGTCCGGGATAAGACGTCGGCCGACGCGGTGGCCGACCTGCAGAACAAGGGCTTCGAAACCCGCACCCTGCCGAAGGTGGATTCGACGGTGGCGCCCGACCACGTGATCGGCACCGATCCGCCGGCCAACACCTCGATGCACGCCGGCGACACCATCACCGTCAACGTCTCGGTGGGCCCCGAGCAGCGCCAGGTGCCCGACGTGTCCTCGCTGAGTTACGCGGCCGCGGTCAAAAAGCTCAAGGCCGCCGGCTTCGAGCGGGTCAAGCAACAGCATTCGCCGTCGACGCCGGACCTCAAGGACCGCGTGGTGGGCACCTATCCGCCGGCCAACCAGACCTCGGCGATCACCAACGAGATCACCATCATCGTCGGTACCGGGCCGTCCACCAAGCCGGTGCCCGACGTGGTCAACCAGACGCCCGAGGAAGCCCAGAAGACCCTGACGTTGAGCGGCTTCACCAAGATCAACCAGGTGTCGGTGGACAGCCCCCGCCCGGCCGGGGAGGTGGTGGGCACCCGGCCCGCCGCCGGGGACACCGTGTCGGTGGACACCGTCATCGAACTGCAGGTCTCCAAGGGCAACCAGTTCGTGATGCCGGATGTCACCGGCATGTTCTGGACCGACGCCGAACCGCTGCTGCGGGCGCTGGGCTGGACCGGGGTGCTGGTCAAGGGCGCCGATGTGGACGCCGGCGGCGACCGACACAACAAGGTCGTCTACCAGAGCCCGTCCTCGGGGCAGGGCGTGAACCGCGACGCGAACGTCACGCTGACGTTCGGTCAGTAACCTCCGGCGGGCGGTGCGCGGCGGCCACCGCTTGACTGACCTCGTGTTCCAGCCGGCGCACCAGCGCCTCGTCGCGGGTCTGCCCGCAGCAGGCCAGCCAGTTGGCCAGCATCCGGTGCCCGCCCTCGGTGAGGATGGATTCCGGATGGAACTGGACCCCGTGGATCGGCAACTCGGTGTGCCGCACCCCCATGATCACCCCGCGTCGGGTCCGCGCGGTCACCTCGAGTTCGTCGGGCAGCGTTTCCGGCAGGATCGTCAACGAGTGGTACCGGGTTGCCGTGAACGGATCCGGAAGCCCTTCCAACACACCGGTATTGGTGTGAAACACGGTGCTGGTCTTGCCGTGCAACAACTCCGGGGCGCGCCCCACCGTGGCGCCGAACCCGACGGCCGATGGCCTGGTGGTCCAGGCGCACCCCGAGCAGCGGGGTGCGCGCCGCGGCGCAGGCCCGGACCACCGCGATCGACGCCCCCGGCGCGTTCCGGGGTGCCCGGTCCGGGGCTCAGCAGCACCCCGTCGAACCCGGTGACGACGGACGCCTCGGCCAACCGGGGGTCGTCGTTGCGCCACACGGTCGCCGGCACCCCGAGTTGCCCCAGGTATTGCACCAGGTTGAACACGAAGCTGTCGTAGTTGTCGACGACCAAGACCTGCACCGTGTCAGGCTACCGGTCGGTTCGGTTAGTAAGGCAGCGGACCAGCGGGGACGGCGTAGAGCATGCGCACCGGGTCGGTGGAGCCGGCGACATGCGCGTCGGGCAGCACCTGTTCGCTGTAGCCGAGCCCGAACCGCACCACGTACTGCTTGTAGAGGGTCACCAACGGGGCGTCCGCCAGCGCGGCCTGCATCGCCGCGGCATCGCCGATCGCGGTCATCGTGTACGGCGGGCTGTAGGTCCGCCCGTTGAGCAGCAGGGTATTGCCGACGCAGCGGGGCGCCGAGGTGGCGACGATGCGTTGGTCCTGCACCTGAATGGCCTCGGCGCCGGCGCTCCACAGCGCGTTGAGCACCGCCTGGATGTCTTGCTGGTGCACCACCAGGTCGTCGGGGGAGGCGTCGCGCGGGAACCGCCCGTAGGCGTCGCGCTGCGCATCGGTCAGCGTCACCGCCAGGCCCGGGCCGTGCACCGGGTCCAGGCCGGCATCGCCGGCCAACTGGGCGGAGCGCTTGAGCATGGCCGCCAACGCGGTGCCCGCCCCGCGGCCGTGGGCGGAGTC
>PPEA01000260.1 GCA_002967005.1 Mycobacterium talmoniae | reverse complement strand
GTCTCGGCCGGGCGGGTCGGGCCCAGCGGCCGGTTGCCGGTCAGCTACTCGCGCAAGGTGTTCATCCCGGTCACCCACCTGTGCCGCGACACCTGCCACTACTGCACGTTCGTCACCGTGCCCGGCAAGCTGCGCGCCGCCGGCGCGGGCATGTATCTGGAGCCCGACGAGATCCTCGACATCGCCCGCCGAGGCGGCGAACTGGGCTGCAAGGAGGCGTTGTTCACCCTCGGTGACCGGCCCGAGGACCGCTGGCCGGAGGCGCGGCGGTGGCTCGACGAGCGCGGCTACGACTCCACGCTGTCCTACGTGCGGGCGATGGCCATCCGGGTGCTCGAGGAGACCGGCCTGTTGCCGCACCTGAACCCCGGGGTGATGAGCTGGTCGGAGCTGTCGAGGCTCAAGCCGGTCGCGCCGTCGATGGGCATGATGCTGGAGACCACCTCGCGGCGATTGTTCGAGACCAAAGGGCTGGCCCATTACGGCAGCCCGGATAAGGACCCGGCGGTGCGGCTGCGCACCCTGACCGACGCCGGCCGGCTGTCCATCCCGTTCACCACCGGGCTGCTGGTCGGCATCGGGGAGACCCTGGCCGAACGCGCCGACACCCTGCACGCAATCCGCAAGGTACACAAGGAATTCGGGCACATCCAAGAAGTGATCGTGCAGAACTTCCGGGCCAAAGAACACACCGCAATGGCCGCGACGCCCGACACCGACTTCGAGGACTTCCTGGCCACCGTGGCGGTGGCGCGGCTGGTGCTGGGCCCGAAGATGCGGGTGCAGGCCCCACCGAATCTGGTGTCGCGCGCGGAGTGCCTGGCCCTGATCGGTGCCGGCGTCGACGACTGGGGCGGGGTGTCGCCGCTGACGCCCGACCACGTCAACCCGGAGCGCCCGTGGCCGGCGCTGGATGAGTTGGCCGCCGTCACCGCCGAAGCCGGCTACGACCTGGTGCAGCGGCTGACCGCCCAGCCCGCCTACGTGCAGGCCGGCGCCGGGTGGATCGACCCCCGGGTGCGGGGCCACGTCGACGCGCTGGCCGACCCCGCCACCGGCTGGGCCCGCGACGTCAACCCGGTCGGGTTGGTGTGGCAGGAGCCCGACGAGGCGCAGTCCGCCGGCCGGGTGGACCTGCACGCGGCGATCGACACCGACGGGCGGGCCACTGCGACCCGCAGCGATCTGGAGTCCGCGTTCGGGGACTGGGAATCCATCCGCGACAAGGTGCACGAACTGGCCGCCCGCGCGCCCGAACGCGTCGACACCGACGTGTTGGCCGCGCTGCGCTCGGCCGAACGCGACCCGGCCGGCTGCAGCGACGCCGAATACCTGGCACTGGCCACCGCCGACGGTGCGGCGTTGGATGCGGTTGCCGCACTGGCCGATTCGCTGCGCCGCGACACGGTCGGCGACGACGTCACGTTCGTGGTCAACCGCAACATCAACTTCACCAACATCTGCTACGTCGGCTGCCGGTTCTGCGCGTTCGCCCAACGCAAGGGCGACGCCGACGCGTACTCGCTGTCCGCCGAGGAGGTCGGCGACCGGGCGTGGGAGGCCCACGTCGCCGGTGCCACCGAGGTGTGCATGCAGGGCGGCATCGACCCGGAGTTGCCGGTGGGCGGCTACGCCGATCTGGTGCGCGCCGTCAAGGCCCGGGTGCCCTCGATGCACGTGCACGCGTTTAGCCCGATGGAGATCACCAACGGGGCCACCAAGAGCGGGTTATCCATCCGGGAGTGGCTGACCGGCCTGCGCGAGGCCGGGCTGGACACCATCCCGGGCACCGCCGCGGAGATCCTCGACGACGAGGTGCGCTGGGTGCTGACCAAGGGCAAACTGCCCACCTCGCTGTGGATCGAGGTCGTCACCACCGCGCATGAGGTGGGGCTGAAGTCGAGTTCGACGATGATGTACGGCCACGTGGATTCGCCGCGACACTGGGTGGGGCACCTCAACGTGCTGCGCGGCATCCAGGACCGCACCGGCGGGTTCACCGAATTCGTGCCGCTGCCGTTCGTGCACCAGAGCTCGCCGCTGTATCTGGCCGGCGGCGCCCGGCCCGGGCCCAGCCACCGCGACAACCGGGCCGTGCACGCGTTGGCGCGAATCATGTTGCACGGCCGCATTCCCCAGATCCAGACCAGCTGGGTCAAACTCGGGGTGGCCCACACCCAGGTGATGCTCAACGGCGGCGCCAACGATCTGGGCGGCACGCTGATGGAGGAGACCATCTCGCGGATGGCCGGCTCCGAATACGGGTCGGCGAAAACGGTCGCCGAACTGGTCGCGATCGCCGAGGGCATCGGCCGTCCGGCCCGGCAACGCGCCACCGACTACAGCCCGCTGGCGGCGTAGTCCCCGCCCTCCCCGCGAGCGTGCACAAATGTACGCCGGAAACCATGCGGGAGTGGCATTTTGCGCACGCTCGCGGCATGAGTCGGGTTTACCCGGGCGTGGCGACGCGGTGTGTGAACGAGCCGTGGATGCCCGCCGGCAGGTGATGTCGCAGACCGCCCACATACACCGGCCCGCGAGCGGGCTCCCTCGCATCGAGCACCACAAGCTTGGATCTGTGATTAACGCGGTCGTACTCAATCGTGAGCAACCAGCCGTGGCCCTCGGGTGCGTCCGGCGACGACGGAGCGAAGACGGGCTCCCCGGCAGTGCCGAAGTTATCGACCGGGTAGGTCGACTCCGTGCCCCGGTCATGGTCGACGGCCGTGACGCCCGCCTGGATTCTCGGCGACACTGTGGCGAAATCGATTTCGCTAAAGTCAATCTCGTCGTTCCCGTGTTGGCTGACGGCGGAGCCGAGGTCGAATTCGGGGATCCGAACGGTGTACGAGTACCGGTGCCGCCGCCCGGTGAAGCGGGTATCGATCTGGGGAAACTCGGTGCGCTGATCGGTCAGATCCTCGCGCAGCACCCGACCGGTACCGGTGACGCGCAGGCGGGTGAGCGGTCCACCGAAGCCGGGTTTCGTTTGGGCGCGGTTGTACCCGGTATGCAGGTATTGCCAGACGGTGTCGAAGGTATCGGTGTAGCGGCACAGTTCGATGACGGTGTCGGCGCCGTCGTCGTAGCAATTGGCGAGGTGAAAATGCAGCAGGGCCTCGGTGTGCGCGACGTGCGCACGGCCGCCGTCGCGGGGGACAAGGACGATCTTCGTGCCCAGGTCGGGGTCGAAACGTATGGCCGAGACCAGCGGTTTGAGCCCCGCCAATACCGGAATCATCCCCGTGGGCGACGCGACCAGCGGGTCCAGAACCAGCACCACGTACCGATCGGTGAGCCCGACGTCGTGGTTGAGCAGCGGTGGAAGCATCGGCACCCGGGTGAGTTTGTGCAGCCGCCCGTTCGGGTCCACTCGGTACACCACCAGGCAGGGGAACGGGTAGATCGCGGTGCCGAAGTTGAACAGTTCGCCGGTGCGCGGGTCGATTTTCGGATGGGCCGAAAACGATCCGAGACCCCGCAGCTTGCCGTCGAAGTCATAAACCCCGCGGGTGGCCAAGGTGTCCGGATCGATCGCATGCGGTTTGCCGGCCTCGTACAACGCCAGCAGGTGACCGGCGTGTAACACCGCATTCGTGTTGGCCAGGTTCGACAACGGCCACCGGAACGCGTTGGCCCAGAAGCTGCCGTTGCCGCGCATGGTTCCGGTATTGCGGCCCGCCGGCCCCGCGCAGTGATTGCCGCGCAGGTAATGGTTGGTGCGGACGTACCGGTTGCGGAACCGCACCCCGCCTTGGTCGAACACAAACATCGACAGCATGCCGTCGCCGTCGAAGATGTGCCCGACCGGCGATCCGCCGGACTCCCAGCGTCCGGCGCCGTTGCGATACAGCGTGCCCCGCAAGCCCGGTGGAACGGCACCGAATTCGTCGTCGAGGAGGTAATCATGCTCGGTGTGCAGTGGTGTGAACTCCGACAGCAGCGGCCCGGGCGCTGGCAGTGGTGTAGGCAACGGCATCGCTGACCCAACCCTTCGGTAGGCTCCGGCCGCTCCAAATTAGGAAACGGCCCGTTATCAGATTAAGATAGGTGGCGTGGAGCTCCGCAGTCAAGACCCGGATTCGAGGTAGGGCGTTGACACCTTCGGACACCGGGCCTCAGCGTTCCTACGGCGGTGTGACGGCTGCCGATCGGCGCGCCCAACGGCGCACGACGCTGTTGGACGCCGCCCTGGAGCTACTGGACGCCGAGGGTCTCGGCGGGGTCACCATCCGCCGGGTCTGCAAGCAGGCGAATCTGTCGCCGCGCTACTTCTACGAAAGCTTCAGCACCCTCGACGAGCTGTTGGACAGCGTGCTCGACCGCATCGCCACCGACGCCTTCGGGCGGGTTGCCGCGCTGGCCGAGGACCGGTCCTCGACCGCCTCGCCGGACGACATCGCCAGGCGGGCCGTCGACGTCATGGTGACCATCTTCGTCGACGATCCTCGGCCGCTCAGGGTCTTCGGTGCCAGCACCGAGAACGCCGCGATGACAACACGTCTGGCATCCATCACCGAACAGACGCTGGCGGCGATCCGCGGCCACCTGGAGACCGCCGCGGGAAGCGGCGCCGACCCCATGCTGCTCGATGTTGCCGCGCAGCTGTTGCTGCACGGGTGGATCGGCACGCTGACCGCGTACACCAAAGGCGACATGACGCTGTCCCGCGACGAACTCGTCGACCACCTGGCGCGGTTGCTGCTGGGCGTCGTCCGGTCCGCCCAGCGGGATCCGCAGCGCTGAGCTGCCGCGAGCGTGCGTCATCCCGGCCGACACCTCGGCGTGTCGGCCGGGGACACGCACGCTCGCGCTAAAGGGCACCCTGCGCTAAAAGTGCGGCAGGTCAAGACTTTTACTTGCCCCGATTCAATCTCGATGAATGGAATGCAATACCCGCGGCGACCAGCAGTATTCGTAATTGACGTTGTGGTAGTGGATTTCGCCGCGTTGACAGCCCAGCACGGCGCTCTTAACGTTCCGCGCAAGCCGACCGAGGATGAGGAAACCGGGTGAGAACGACAGTGAAGCGACCGTGCAGCACGCCAGCAGCCGGCGTGGTCGCTTCCCCGCGAACGGGGTGAGCTCGATGGCGCACCCCGTGCGGGCGGAGGCCAGCATGCCGGCCGCCTGGTCCAAGCCCGCCATCGCCGTCGGTGATTTTGTCGTCCTGGCGGGCGAAACGTTCGCCGCGATGTTCCGACCTCCCCTTGCCTGGCGGGAGCTGCTGGACCAGATCTGGTTTGTGGCACGGGTGTCGATCGCCCCCACGGTGGTGCTCTCCATTCCCTACACCGTGCTCATTGTCTTCACGTTGAATATCGTGCTGCTGGAGGTCGGGGCCGGCGATCTGTCCGGGGCCGGCGCGGCGCTGGCCTCGGTCACCCAAGTCGGGCCGGTGGTGACCGCGATCGTGGTATCCGGCGCCGGGTCCACTGCGATGTGCGCTGATCTGGGTGCCCGGACGATCCGCGAGGAAATCGACGCGATGAAGGTCATCGGGGTCAACCCCATCCAGGCCCTGGTCGTGCCTCGGGTGCTCGCCGCGACATTCGTTGCACTGATGCTGTATTCGGTTGTCGCAGTGGTTGGGCTCGCCGGCAGCTATGTGTTCGTGGTGTTCGTTCAACATGTCACCCCGGGAGCGTTCGTCGCCGGGATGACACTGTTGACCGGGTTGCCGCAAGTGGTGGTGTCGTTGGGTAAGGCGCTGCTGTTCGGACTGTCGGCCGGCCTGATCGCCTGCTACAAGGGGCTGTCTGTGGGCGGCGGTCCGACCGCGGTGGGCAACGCCGTCAACGAAACCGTGGTATTCGCGTTCATGGCGCTGTTCTTCATCAACATTCTGGCTACCGCGTTCGGTGTGAAGGTCGCGCCATGACGACGACACCGGAGCGCGGTGGCGAGATCGTGACCCGCGCCGTCGACACGACCCGCAGACTGGGGGAGCAGACGCACTTCTACGGCGCCGCACTGGGCGCCAGCGTCGACGCCGTCCGGCGCTACCCCGCCGAAGTGCTGCGGTTGATCGCGGTCATGGGAATGGGCAGCGGGGCGCTGGCCGTCATCGGTGGCACGGTCGTGATCGTCGGATTCCTCACCCTGACGACCGGCGCGCTGATCGCCGTGCAGGGCTACAACACGTTGTCCAATGTCGGGATCGAAGCCCTCACCGGCTTCCTGGGGGCATTCCTCAACGTCCGCTTCATCGCCCCGGCGACCGCGGGAGTGGCGCTGGCCGCGACCATCGGCGCCGGGGCAACAGCGCAGCTCGGCGCGATGCGGATCAACGAGGAAATCGACGCGCTCGAAGCGATGGGGATCCGGGCCGTCACGTACCTGGCCTCCACCCGCATCGTGGCCGGGATCGTCGCGGTCATCCCGATTTACACGGTCGCGGTGTTGATGTCGTTCCTGGCGACCCGCTTCGGCACCACGATCATCTACGGGCAGTCCCGCGGCGTCTACGACCACTACTTCTCGACGTTTCTGCACCCGACGGACTTGCTGTGGTCCTTCACCGAGGCACTGGCGATGGCCGGTGCGGTGATGGCGGTGCACACCTACTACGGCTACACCGCCACCGGGGGACCGGCCGGCGTGGGTGAGGCGGTGGGCCGCGCCGTGCGCACCTCGATCACCGCGGGTGTCTTCATCTTGCTGACCATCACACTGTCGGTGTACGGGCAGTCCGGCAACTTCCACTTGTCGGGGTAAGTAGACATGACCGACACTCCCCGGCGACGCGGCATCGACCCCATTTGGTGGGCACCGGTGCTGGTGCTGCTCATCGCGGCCGTGAGCGGGTTGACCGCGCTGCTGTTCGCCGGAACGCTCCGCACCTTCGTTCCGCTGACGCTGGTATCCGGCCGGGCCGGCCTGGTCATGGAAGACGGCGCGAAGGTGAAGCTGCGCGGCGTCCAAATCGGCGAGGTGGCCACCTTGGGCGCTGCCACCGATCCCGGGGGATCCGACTACTCGAAGCTGACGCTGAAAATGTACCCGCGACCGTTCCGCTACCTGCCCAGCAATACGCAGGCGGAGATCAAGTCCAGCACCGCATTCGGTGCCAAGTACGTCGAGCTGATCGTTCCCGACCGGCCGAGTCCGACACCGCTGACCCCGGGTGCGGTGCTGCACTCCCGCAACACCACCGTCGAGGTCAACACGGTTTTCCAGAACCTGCAAGCGGTGGTGCACTCCATCGACCCGGCGAAGCTGAACTCCGTGCTGGCCGCCGTCGCCGAATCCGTGCGGGGCAAGGGGGATCGCATCGGCGAGGCGATCACCGACGCCAACGACGTGCTGCTGGCGGTCAACCCCAGGATGCCGACCGTTCGGCGGGACTGGCAGCTGTTCGGTGAGACCACCCACGCCTATTCCGATGCTGCGCAGGACATCCTATCGATCCTGGACTCCTTCGCTACCACCAGTACGACGATCACCGCCCACACCAAGGACCTCGATCAGCTGCTGCTGTCGGTGGTCGGATTCTCCCAATCGGGTATCAACACCATCGGCGCAAACCAGTCGAACCTGGTGCGCGCCATGAACATCCTCGATCCGACGACCGCGCTGCTGATGAAGTATTCGCCGACGTACACCTGCCTGTTCCAAGGCGCCCAGTGGTTCCTCGACCACGGCGGGCGAGATGCCATGGGCGGTAACGGAGAGTCGGTGATCATGGACGCCGCGCTGCTGGCCGGCGACGATCCGTACCGCTACCCGGACAACCTGCCGATCGTCAACGCGAAAGGCGGGCCGGGCGGCAGGCCGAGTTGCGGCTCACTGCCTGACGTCAGCAAGAACTTTCCGGTGAAGTATCTGGTGACCGACACCGGGTATGGCACCGGCCTGGATGTCCGACCCAACCCGGGTATCGGCTTCCCGGGATGGGCCGACTACTTCCCGGTCACCCGCGCCGTGCCGGAGCCGCCGAGCATCCGCTACGGCGGTGACCCGGCGCCGGGCCCGTTGCCGCCCTACCCGGGAGCACCTCCCTACGGTGCACCCGAATTCGGTCCGGACGGGACCCCGCTGTACCCGCCCCCGCCCACACCTCCGGCGCCCTGACCGACCAGCGCACCGTGAACCTGCCGAGCGAACCAAGGAATACCAATGCGAGGACGAACCGTCCGCACCGTGGCCCGCGTGCTGCTGTTCACCGTGGCATGCCTGGCGTTCACGTTCGCCCTGGTGACGGTGTTCGGACAGTTCCGCTTCGAGTCGCGCACCTCCTACCGGGCGGTGTTCACGAACGTGTCAGGCCTCAAAGGCGGCAATTTCGTCCGCATCGCCGGTGTCGAAGTCGGAAAAGTCAGAGACATGGCCCTGGGCAAAGATGGGAGCGTCACGGTCGACTTCGCCATCGATAAGGACCTCACCCTGACCGAGGGCACCCGGGCGGTGGTGCGCTACGAGAACCTCATCGGCGACCGCTACCTGTCCCTTGAGCCGGGACCCGGTTCGGTGCGCACCCTGCATCCGGGTGAGACGATCCCGCCGGCACGGACCTCGCCCGCACTCGACGTCGACGCCCTCATCGGCGGCTTCCGGCCGCTGTTTCGGGCGTTGGATCCCGACCAGATCAACGCTTTGAGCGGTCAGCTGCTGAAGGTGTTCCAGGGCCAGGGCGGCACCATCTCCTCGGTGCTGGCCCAGACCTCGGCGCTGACCACGACGCTGGCCGGACGCGATGAGCTGATCGGGCAAGTCATCACCAACCTGAACACCGTGCTGAGTACCTTCGCGACCCGCGACCACGAGTTCGCGGAGGGCCTGGACAAACTGTCTGAGCTCGCCCAGGGGCTGGCCGACCGTAAAGCCGACATCGCGAACGGGGTGGCCTACATCAATGCGGCGGCGGGGTCGGTCGCGGACCTCTTGACCGCCGCGCGTCAACCGATCCAGGACACCGTGACCCAGACCGACCGGGCCGCGGGCCAGGTGATGGCCGATCACGACTACGTCGACGATCTGGTCAAGACCCTGCCCGACGCCTACCAGATCCTGGCCCGAAACGGCCTCTATGGCGACTACTTCAGCTTCTACCTGTGCGATGCGCTGCTCAAACTCAACGGTAAAGGCGGCCAGCCGGTGTACGTCAAACTCGTCAACCAACCCAGCGGGCGGTGCACACCCAAATGAGGCGATTCAGGATCAGCCGACCCAGGATCAAACCGCTCGCCGAGCGCAACCGGGTGGCCGTGGGCGTCGCTGGAACCCTTGCCCTGGCCGCACTGGTGCTCGCGACCTTCCTCTACGACCGGCTTCCGTTCATCAAGGGCACCGCCGACTACTCCGCCTACTTCGCCGAGGCCGGTGGCATCAAATCCGGCAGTGACGTGCGGGTGTCCGGTCTCGGTGTGGGCAGGGTCTCCGGCATCCGGTTGGAAGGGACGCAGGTCCGGGTGGAGTTCACGGTCCGTGATGGCGTAGAACTGGGCGACCGGACCGAGGCCGCGATCAAGACCGAAACCGTGCTCGGCACCAAGGTGCTTGAGATCACCCCGCGCGGCGAGGGCCGCCTCACCGGTGCCATCCCCATCGAACGGACGACGTCCCCGTACGACCTGCCGGCCGCGTTGGGGGACCTCACCACCACCATCAGCGGCCTGGACACCACGCAATTGTCCTCGGCCCTCACCACACTGGCGCAGACGTTTGCCGACACCCCGCCCGACCTGAAGATCGCGCTGGAGGGGGTGGCGCGCTTCTCCGATACCCTCAACACCCGCGACGCCAAACTTCGCCAGCTGCTGGCCAACGCCAACGATGTCACCGCTGTGCTGGCCACCCGCAGCGACCAGATTGCCAGGCTGGTGGTCAACGCCAATGCACTGCTGGCTGAGCTGCTGGCACAACGCCATTCGGTGGACACACTGATGACCAACCTGGCCGCCGTGTCCCACCAGATCTCCGGCCTGGTCTCCGACAACCGGACGCAGCTCAAACCCGCTGTCGACAACCTCAACGGTGTGCTGGACATCCTGGACAACCGCAAGAAGGAACTGCAGCGCACCCTGTACCTGCTTCGGCGGTACGCGATGTCGTTCGGCGAAGTCCTGGGATCGGGGCCGTTCTTCAAAGCCTCAGTGGTCAACCTGATCCCGGGCCAATTCTCCCAGCCGGCCATCGACGCCGCATTCTCCGACCTGGGCTTAGACCCCGGCGTGCTGCTGCCTTCACAACTGGTCGACCCGCCGGTCGGCCAGCCGGGCACCCCGCCGCTACCGGTGCCCTATCCCCGTACCGGGCAGGGCGGCGAACCGAATCTCACGCTGCCCGACGCGATCACCGGCAACCCGGGTGATCCCCGCTACCCGTATCGCGAGCCGCTGCCGGCGCCTCCACCGGGCGGGCCGCCGCCCGGCCCG
>PPEA01000026.1 GCA_002967005.1 Mycobacterium talmoniae | reverse complement strand
CTGCGGCGTCGGCGTGGCTGGGCCAGCGCGCCCAGTGCCGAGACCGCCAGCCAGCCGAGGCTGTGCTCCCCGAAGTGCGACAGGCCGCGCGCGGCGGCCAGCACCCCGGGCCGGCCGGCCAGCGCCGACTGGACCGCCACCAACGCGGCCACTTCCCCGCGCGCCGGCGTCGGCTCAGCCATGGTCGGGCGCATCTTGGGGCAGCAGCACCGTCTCCCAGTGGTGGGTGCTGGACAGCACCGGCAGCGCCTCCCGGTAGCGCCGGCGCATGGCGTCGAACCGGCGCGCCAACTGGCGCTGGCGACGCAGCGACTGGAACAACAGCGCGAACATCTTGGCGCGGTCGCGCTGCCGGTACACCACACCACGCCCGTCGGCGGTGGTGACGGTGACACCGTCCTGGGTGCACAGCAAAAACCAGCGCGCATCCTGGGTCGGCACGTTGAGCTGCGGGCGCTGGTGGTGCACCGGGTCATGCCGGCGCACCTGGTGGGCGATCCCGCGGGCCAGCCGATAGCCGATGGCCACCGGGTTCACCGGCGGCTTCATCGCGCGATGCATCCGGGACGGCGCCGGCAGTTCGCTGGCCGCCGGCAGCGCCACCGCGTCCGGGTAGGCCTTGCGCATCGCGTGCACGTCCGGCAGCGCCGATTCCAGGATGGAAAAGATGTGCTCGGGGCCGGCCAGGAAGTCGTCGATCGCCTTGTTCTGGATCGCCACCGTCGAATATTCCAGGCAGGCAAGGTGTTTGAGCGTCGCCTTGAGGTGGCTGCGCAGCAGGCCGGTGACGTTGCCGTCCCAGTGCAGCGCCGCCACCACCAACCGGTTCCGCAGGTGGAAGTAGGCCTGCCAGTCGATGGCGTCGTCTTTGTCGCTCCACGCCATGTGCCAGATCGCCGCCCCGGGCAGGGTGACGGTGCGGTAGCCGTGTTCGGCGGCCCGCAGCCCGTATTCGGCGTCGTCCCATTTGATGAACGACGGCACCGGCTGGCCGAGCTCTTCGGCGACCGCCCGCGGGATCATGCACATCCACCAGCCGTTGAAGTCGACGTCGATGCGCCGGTGCAATTCCTCGGTGTCGGCCAGCGAGTCCTCGGCGAAGTTGTGGTCGTATTCGGTGTGCGGTGCGTTGGTCCACATGAACACGCTCTGGTCGACGACCTCCCCCATCACGTGCAGGTGCGACGGCTCCTGCAGGTTGAGCATCTGGCCGCCGATCAGGATGGGTTCCTTGGCGAACCGGTTGAGCGCCAGCGCCCGCAGAATCGAGTCGGGCTCGATGCGGATGTCGTCGTCCATGAACAGGATCTGTTCACAGTCGGTGTTTTTCAGGGCCTCGTACATCACCCGGCTGTAACCGCCGGACCCGCCGAGGTTGGGTTGATTGTGGATGGACAGCCGGGCGCCCAGGCCCGCGGCGGCCGCCGCAAAGTCGGGATGGTCGCGGACCTTCTTGGTGCCCTGATCGGGCACGATCACCGCGCCGATCACCTCGTCTACCAACGGATCCGAGGTGAGCGCGGCCAACGCGTTGACGCAGTCGTCGGGCCGGTTGAACGTCGGGATGCCGAGGGCGATGTTGGCCTTACCGGGTGCCGGGCACGGCGCGTACCAGCCGGCGTTGTGCAAGGTGACCGCGGTGTCGGTGGTGATGTCGAACCAGATCCAGCCGCCGTCCTCGAAGGGCTGCAGCCCGATCTCGAATTCGGCCACCGCCGGTTTGTTGTCCTCGCCGCTGCACACCGGCCGGCCGTCGACGGCGATGCGCGCGCCGGTGGCCTTGGAGCGGTAGATGTCGACCCGGGCCGAGCCGGTCAGCTCCACCCGCAACACCACCGAGCTCAGCGTCGACCAGCGCCGCCAGTAGGACGCCGGAAACGCGTTGAAGTACGTCGCGAACGACACCTCCGACTCGCCGCCGATCTCCAGGCTGGTGCGGGTCAGCGGATGCGCGCGGCGGCTGTTGGTGCTCGACTCCACGATGTAGAGCTTGCGCACGTCCAGCGGCTCACCGTGGCGGGGCAGGATGACCCGCGCCAGCCGGCTGACGGCCTTGCTGGGGGTGTCGTTCATCGGCAGCCGCTCCTTCTCCTCGCTGCGCTGTGCCGCGTCGCTGGGGCTCATCCCTTGCCGCTTTCCCTGTCGTTGTCATGCAGCGGCACACCGTCGCGCAGGTGTGGCGCGAGGATGTTGTCGTACATGCTCAGCGCACTGGCGATAGCCATGTGCATGTCCAGATATTGATAGGTGCCCAACCGGCCACCGAACAGCACCCGCGCCGAGGCCATCTCGGTTTTCGCCAACTCGCGGTACGCCTCGACCATCGCACGGTCGTCGGGGGTGTTGATCGGGTAGTACGGCTCGTCGTCGTCCTTGGCGAACCGGCCGTACTCGCGCATGATCACCGTCTTGTCCGTCGGGTAGGCCCGTTCGGGATGGAAGTGCCGGAACTCGTGGATGCGGGTGTACGGCACGTCGGCATCGTTGTAGTTCATCACCGGGGTGCCCTGGAAATCGCCGGTGTCGAGCACCTCGAGCTCGAAGTCCAGGGTGCGCCAGCCCAGTCGGCCCTCCGCGTAGTCGAAGTAGCGGTCCAGCGGTCCGGTGTACACCACCGGGGCGTCCGGGCTGGCGGCCCGCAGCTCGTCACGCACGTCGAACCAGTCGGTGTCCAACCGGACCTCGATGTTCTCGTGCGCGGCCATCTTCTGCAGCCAGGCGGTGTAGCCGTCGACCGGCAGACCCTCGTAGGTGTCGTTGAAGTAGCGGTTGTCGAACGTGTAGCGCACCGGCAGCCGGGTGATGTTGCTCGCCGGCAACTCCTTGGGGTCGGTTTCCCACTGCTTGGCCGTGTAGTGCTTCATGAACGCTTCGTAGAGCGGGCGGCCGATCAGGCTGATCGCCTTCTCCTCGAAGTTCTTCGCCTCTTTGGTGTCGACCTCGGCGGCCTGTTCGGCGATCAGCGCCCGCGCCTCGTCGGGGGTGAAATACCGGCCGAAGAACTGGCACACCAGGCCCAACCCCATCGGGAACTGGTAGGCCTGCCCGTTGTGCATCGCGAACACCCGGTGCTGGTAGCCGGTGAACTCGGTGAACTGGCGCACGTAGTCCCACACCCGCTTGTTGGAGGTGTGGAACAGGTGCGCGCCGTACTTGTGGACCTCGATCCCGGTCTGCGGCTCCGGCTCCGAGTAGGCGTTGCCGCCGATGTGCGGACGCTTCTCGACGACGAGGACGCGCTTGCCGAGCTGGGTGGCGACCCGCTCGGCAATCGTCAGGCCGAAGAATCCAGAGCCAACGACAAAGAGGTCAAAACGTGCGGTCATCGGCGCCTAGGGTATCCGACCACCCGGCCGCAGCCCGATTCGCAACGGCGCCGGGGCGCGGTGCAGTAGAGGTCGCGATTGCCTCACGATTCGATATCGTCACTCTAGTCTCACGAGTCACGGCCGTACCATCGATCGTGTCGGCTTCAAGCCGCGTCGTACAGCAAGACGACGACGAACCGTAGCCCAGATATTGAGGAGACTTCCGTGCCGAACCGACGTCGACGCAGGCTCTCGACAGCTATGAGCGCAGTCGCCGCCCTGGCCGTCTCGAGTCCTTTTGCAGTGGTCGCTGTGTCCGATCTGACCGACGCGCCCCAGCACGATCAGTTCGTGCAGGCGGCGGTGGTGACCGACCTGCCCAACGAGCTGATGTCGGCGCTCTCGCAGGGGTTGTCGCAGTTCGGCATCAACCTGCCGCCGGTGCCGACCGGCCTGGGGGGTGCTTCCACCGGCGGGTATCCGGGCATGTCGCCGGGGCTGACCTCACCGGGGTTGACCTCGCCGGGCCTGACTTCCCCCGGTGCCACGCCGGGGTTGACGTCACCGGGGTTGACCTCGCCAGCGGCGACGCCGGGCCTGACCGACCCGAGCTTGGCCACCCCGGGGGCGACGCCCGGGCTGACGTCACCGGGGTTGACCGACCCTGGATTGACCGACCCGGGGTTGACCAACCCTGCCGGCACCCTGCCGGGGGCCACTACGCCGGGGTTGACCAGCCCGGCCGGTATGACCGGGGCCACCACGCCCGGGCTGAGCCAGCCCAACCGGCCTGCCCGGGGCGACCACGCCGGGGCTGACCGACCCGTCGCTGGGCGGTGGGGGACTGGGGCTGACCGGTCCCAACGAGGTGCCGATCACCACCCCGGTGGGATTGGACCCCGGCATGGGCGGCACCTACCCGATCCTCGGTGATCCCTCGATGGGCGGCATGCCGGCCACCGGCGGGGCCAGCGGCGGGCTCGTCAGCGATGTGATGAGCGCCGCGAACCAGCTGGGCGCCGGGCAAGCCATTGACCTGCTCAAGGGCATGGTGATGCCGGCCATCAGCCAGGCCGCCCAAGGCG
>PPEA01000259.1 GCA_002967005.1 Mycobacterium talmoniae | reverse complement strand
CCCGGCGAGCTTCCCCCGCCCACCGTCCCGCCGATCCCGGCCCCCGAAGGGGGACGATGAGCGTGCCCGTTGATTCGCCTCGAGCCCGGCACCCCCGCGCCCGGATCGCGACGGCGGCCGGCCTGGCCGTCATCCTCGTCTCCGCGGTAACCGTGCTGGCGACACCATGGTGGGACCACGTCAGCAGGACCACCTACACCGCCTACTTCGCCAACACCAACGGCCTCTACACCGGCGACGAGGTTCGCATCCTGGGCGTCGCCGTCGGAACGGTGGACAAGATCGAACCGCAGCCCAGCGCGGCGAAGGTCACCTTCTCGGTGGACCGGCAGTACCCACTGCCCGCCGATGCGCGGGCCGCGATCCTATCCCCGTCACTGGTCAGCGCCCGGGCCATTCAGCTCGTCCCGGCCTACTCCGGCGGGCCGAAACTTGCGGGAGGAGCAGCCATTCCGCAGAGCCGCACGGCGGTTCCCGTCGAGTGGGATGACTTCCGGCGGCAGCTGGAAAAGCTGTCCGACTCCCTGCAACCCACGTCCCCGAAGGGGGCCAGCGCAGTGGGCGAGTTCATCAATACCGCCGCGGCCAACCTGCGCGGTGAGGGCGACACCGCCCGCGACACGGTGATCAAACTCTCGCAGGCGGTGTCCGCACTCGGCGACCACAGCACCGACATCTTCAGCACCGTTCGCAACCTGCAGCTGCTGGTATCGGCGCTGTCCTCCAGCAGTGATCTCCTCGCCGCGTTCAACACCAACCTGGCCAGCATCACCACCGTGTTATCCGACACCCCCAATGAGGTGGCCGATGCGACGCGGGGCCTGGACAGCGCCGTAAACGACCTGCGCGGCTTCGTCTCGGAGAACCGGGAAGGGCTGGGGGTGGCGTTCGATCACCTCAACGCGATCACCACCGCCCTCAACGACAGCCGCGGTGATGTCAAACAGATCCTGCACATCACACCGACGGTGTTTCAGAACTTCATGAACATCTACCAGCCCGCACAGAGCGCGATCACCGGAATTCTGGCACCCGTCAACTTTGCCAGCACCGTCCAATTCATCTGCGGGGCAATCCAGGCCGCGTCGCGCATGGACTTCGAACAGTCCTCCAAGCTGTGTGTGCAGTACCTGGCACCCATCATCAAGAACCGTCAATACAATTTCCCGCCGCTGGGAATCAACCCATTCGTGGGAGCGGCCGCCCGGCCCAATGAGCTCACCTACAGTGAGGACCGGCTCAACCCGAGCCTGCCGCCGCCGACGGCACCGGGCGACCAAGAGGCTGGCCCGCCCCCGCCCGCTGAGCCGCCGGCCGCCAGGCCCACCGACCCGGATCTGGGGCTACCGGGCCTGATGGTTCCGCAGGGGCTGCCCGGAGGCCCACCGTGAAAAACCTACTGGCCGCGGGCCTGACGGTCGCCTGCCTGTCGACGGTCTCGGGCTGCACGTGGCGGGGCCTGAACTCCCTGAGCCTGCCGGGAACCGAAGGCAGCGGGGACGGTTCGTACACCGTTCAGGCGCAGTTGCCCGATGTGGTGGTGATCCAGCAGAACACTCGGGTGCGGGTCGCCGACGTCAACGTTGGCAACGTCACCAAAATCGAGGTCCAGGATTGGCACGCCCTGGTGACGATGCGCATCAACGGTAACGTCCATCTGCCGGCGAACAGCACCGCCAAGGTGGGCCAGACCAGCCTGTTGGGCTCAATGCACATCGAATTGTCGCCCCCCACCGATGAGCCGCCGCAAGGCGAGCTCAACGACGGGGCGGTGATCCCATTGGCCCGGGCCAGCACCTATCCGACCACCGAGCAGACGCTGGCATCGGTGTCGGTGCTGCTCAACGGCGGCGGTCTCGCCCAACTGCAAGAGATTAATCAAGCGTTCGCCAAGGCGTTGGCCGGCCGGGAAAACGACATGCGCAGCCTGCTGTCCCAGCTGGACACCTTCATCGCCCAGCTCAACACCCAGACCGACGACATCATCACGGCCACCGAGAATCTCAACGCGCTGACCGAGCAGGTGGCGGCCAAGGACCAGACCGTCGACCACGCGCTCGACACCGTCCCACGCGCCCTGGCGGTGTTGTCGGATCAGCGCACCAAGCTGGCCGACGCCGTCGATGCACTGGGCAAGTTCAGTGCGATCGCCACCTCGACGGTCAATCAGTCCAGGGAATCGTTGGTGAACAATCTGCGCAGCATCGCACCGGTGCTGAGGTCACTGGCCGATGCCGGGCCCGCCCTCACCAGGGGGTTGGACTTCTTGTCCACTTATCCCTGGGTGAAGAGCAACCTGGCCAACTGGTTCCGCGGCGATTTCGCCAACATCACGCTCGTCATCGATCTGACGTTGAGCCGGCTGGACAGCGGCCTATTCACCGGAACCCGGTGGGAGGGTAACCTCACCGAACTCGAGCTGCAGTGGGGCCGCACCATCGGTCAGATGCCAAGCCCCTACACCGTGGGTAATCCGCTGGTCGCCCCCTACCACTTCGGGGGGAGCTGACATGCTGCGCCTGTCCCGCACCGTGTGGATACAGTTGGCGATCCTGGCCGCGGTTACCGTGACCGCGTGCGGGGTGATGGCATTTGGCTTCGTCAAAGTGCCCGCGTTGCTCGGGGTGGGGCGCTACACGGTGACCGTGGAACTGCCCGGCTCCGGCGACCTGTACCCCACGTCGGTGGTGACCTATCGCGGAACCGAGATCGGTAAGGTCAGCTCGATCGACGTCACCCGCAACGGTGTTCGTGCCGTCCTGACCCTCGATTCGTCCATCAAGGTCCCCGCCGATGTCTCCGCTGCGGTACACAGTCGATCCGCCGTCGGTGAGCAGTTCCTGGAACTGACCCCCAACGGCGGCGCCGGCCCGGACCTGCGGGACGGCGCTGTGGTGCCGGTGGACCGGGTACGGCTCCCCGCCGATATCGGGAGCCTGCTCGACGCGACCAACCGGGCGCTACAGGCGATTCCGCCGGACAATCTCCGCACGGTCGTTGACGAGGCCAGTAAGGCCGTCGGTGGGCTCGGGCCAGAGCTATCGCGCATCGTGGACGGATCGACATCGCTGGCGATCGACGCCGGCAATACCGTGGACCCGCTCACCCAGCTGATCGACCACTCCCCGCCGGTGCTGAACTCCCAAGTGCAAACCGCTGATTCGATCCGAACCTGGGCGCAACGGATGGCCGCCATCACCGGGCAGGTGCAAGCCCAGAACACGGCGTTCGCCGACCTGCTGACCATCGGCGCGCCCGCATTGGAGGAGACCAGGGCGCTGCTGGACCGCGTCGCGCCGGCCTTACCGCTGCTGCTGGCCAACCTGGTGAGCTTGGGCGATATCGCGGTGACCTACCGCAACGACATCGAACAGCTGCTGGTCCTGTTCCCCCAGGGCACCGCGGTGATGTCGGCCATCGCGCTGCCGGACGCGGATCTGAAGACGCCGTACCGCGGCATCTACCTCGACTTCAACCTCAACCTCAACTATCCGCCGCCGTGCAACACCGGCTTCCTTCCGGTCCAGCAACAGCGCACCCCCAGCGAGGTCGACTATCCCGAGCGTCCCGCCGGGGAGGTGTACTGCCGGGTCCCGCAGGACTCGGATCTCAATGTCCGGGGGTCGCGCAACATCCCGTGTGAAAACAACCCCGCCAAGCGGGCCCCAACCGTCGAGCTGTGTGAAAGCGACGAGCCCTACGTTCCGCTCAACGACGGCTACAACTGGAAAGGCGACCCCAACGCGACGCTGTCCGGCCAGGGGGTGCCGCAGTACCCGCCGGGCACCGATCCGCGCCAACCGCCGGTGGCCGTCGTTCCCTACGACCCGGCCACCGGTGGCTATATCGGGCCGGACGGCAACCGCTACACCCAGGGCGATGTGGCCCAAGGCAGGAGAGGTGAAACATGGCAGAGCATGCTGATACCGCCGGGCAACTAGAGGATTCGGCCCCCACGGAGGGGGACCGCTCGGGTGCCCGTGCGCTGATCGCGACGGCCCTGGTGCTGGCGGCGCTGACCGGCCTGGCCGGCTGGTTGGGATACCGCAGCTATCAATCTCACGAGGCGCAGGCGCAGCGCGACCTGTTCGTGCAGCTGGCTCGTCAGGCCGCGGTCAACCTGACCACGATCAGCTACACCGAGGCCGACGCCGATGTGCAGCGCATCCTGGATTCGGCGATCGGCACCTTCCACGACGATTTCCAGCAGCGCGCCCGACCGTTCATCGACACCGTCAAACAGGCGCAGTCGAAATCGCAAGGCACCGTCACCGCGGCGGCGCTGGAATCAGTGACCGACGACCAGGCGCAAGTTCTCGTTGCGGTGTCGGTGAAAACATCGATCGCTGCTGCGCCCGAGCAGGATCCGCGCCACTGGCGGATGCGGATCAGCGTCCAAAAGGTCGGTGACGGCACGAAGGTGTCGAACGTCGTGTTCGTGCCGTGACCGACCCGCAGTAAAGGAAGAGAGCCCCTCATGTCGCTCGACACTGACCTGATCCCCGACACATCATCGCTCGATGACGACGAGAATTGGTCCGACGCCGCCGATCTCGGCCGCGATGTGGCCGACGAAGCCGAAGCGGCGGACGACGCCGACATCGTCGAACCGGCGCCCACCGGGCCAGGCCGGCGGTTCCCCTGGTCGCGTCTGCTGGCACGCGCGGTCCTGCCGGGTTTGGCGCTGATCGTGGCGGTCGGTTGCGGGTACCTGAAGTGGTGGGACGAATCGGCGCGAGTCGGGCAAACCGTGGCTGCGCAGTCCGTGCACGCCGCCACCGACAGCACGATCGCGATCCTGTCCTACCGGCCCGACACCGTGGCGACCGCCCTGCCCGCGGCCGCCGACCGCCTCACCGGCACCTTCCGTGACCAGTACACCCAGCTCATTAACGACGTAGTCGTTCCCGGCGCGCAACAGCAACGCATTTCGGCTGCCGCCACGGTGCCGGCTGCCGCATCGGTGTCGGCCAGCAGCACGCACGCCGTCGTCTTGGTGTTCGTCAACCAGACCACCACCATCGGCGACGATCCACCCACTAACACCGCGTCTAGCGTGCGGGTCACCCTCGACAAGGTCCATGGCCGATGGCTGATTTCGCAATTCGAACCGGTGTGATCGTGGCGGCCGGCCTGCTCGGCCTCGGCGGGATGGCGGTAGCGCAAGCCAGGGCCGACTCGGTGGCCTATCTGGTCAACGTGACCGTGCGGCCCGGCTACAACTTCCCCGACGCCGATGCTGCGCTCGCCTACGGGCGCGGCATCTGCGACAAGGTCGCTGCGACTCGTGGCTACCCAGCGCTCGTGGGCGATGTCCAAGCCGACTTCGGCACCACCGACGAGTTCCAGGCCACCTATCTGATCAGCCAGGCGGTCAACGAACTGTGCCCAGCGCTGATCTGGCAACTGCGCAACTCCGCCGCCAACTACCGGCCTCCGGCACCGTGACCCTCGGTAACGGCCACCGCGTGTGGGTCCTGGCGGTGCTGCCGATCGTGGTGAGCGCTGCCGTGAGGGTACCCGCTGCGCACGCCGACAACTCACGCCTCAACAACAGCGTCGTCGCCAACATTTACACCATCCAGCACCAGGCCGGGTGCACCAACGACGTCAAGGTCAATCCTCGGCTGCGGCTGGCCGCGCAATGGCACACCCTGGATGTGCTGAACAACCCGGACCTGGACGGGGACATCGGCTCGGACGGATCCACGCCGCAATCCCGCGCCCAGGCCGCCGGGTTTCAGGGTGCGGTGGCCGAAACCGTGGCGATCAACCCCGCCCTGGCGATCACCGGCATCGAGATCCTGCACCAGTGGTACTACGACCCGGCGTCCTTCGCGATCATGTCGGACTGCGCCAACACCGATATCGGGGTGTGGTCGGAGAGTAGTATCAATCGCACCGTGGTGGTGGCCGTCTACGGCCAGCCGAGCTGACTCGGCATCGGACTCGGCCGCGAGCGTGCGCAAATGTACGCCGAGAAGCCTGTGGGAGTGGCATTTTGCGCACGCTCGCGGGAGGAAGGGGCCTACAGTCGGGCGGCCAGCTCGGTGCCCTGTTTGATGGCCCGCTTGGCGTCGAGCTCGGCGGCCACCGCGGCGCCGCCGATGATGTGCGGGCGTATGCCGGCGGCGCGCAACCCGTCTTCCAGATCCCGCACCGACTCCTGGCCGGCGCAGATCACCACGTTGTCCACCGCCAGCAGCTGCGGCCGCTTGCGGTCGGGCCCAAAGCTGATGTGCAATCCCGCGTCGTCGATCCGCTCATAGTTCACCCCG
The DNA here is from genome assembly GCA_002967005.1 of Mycobacterium talmoniae. Classification (GTDB taxonomy): domain Bacteria; phylum Actinomycetota; class Actinomycetes; order Mycobacteriales; family Mycobacteriaceae; genus Mycobacterium; species Mycobacterium talmoniae. The sequence continues at coordinate 652 of PPEA01000259.1, read as the reverse complement.
GAAAGCTGCTGGACCTTCTTGGCTTTCAGCGAGGCGCGGTGCACCCAGCCCGACGTCTTGCCCAGCCGGGTGCCCTGTCGGCCCTTACTGCGCTGCAGCAGATACACCTCACGGGCCGGCTCGGCCGGGATCGGCGTGGTCAGCGCGCCGCGGGCTTCCTGCGGATCGGCGGCACCCCATTCGGCCTTCCACTCCTTGAGGTTCAGGGTGGGGGAGGCGTCGGTGACCAGGAACTCGCTGACGTCGAATCCGACGCCGCCGGCACCGATCACGGCCACCGACTTTCCGATCGGGGCGCCGGAGATCGCCTGCGCGTACGACAGCACCTTGGGGTGCTCGATGCCGGGAATGTCGGGAATCCGCGGCGCCACCCCGGTGGCCAGCACCACCTCGTCGAACCCGGTCAGCTCCGCAACACCGGCGCGGGTGTTCAGCCGCACACTCACGCCGTATTTGTCCAGCATGGTCGTGTAGTAGCGGATGGTCTCGGCGAACTCCTCCTTGCCGGGAATCCGCTTGGCCAAGTCGAATTGGCCGCCGATCACCGGGCCGGCCTCGAACAGGGTCACGACATGACCGCGCTGCGCGGCACTCACCGCCGCGGACAGTCCGGCCGGGCCGGCGCCGACCAGCGCCACGTCGCCGCCGAGCA
>PPEA01000258.1 GCA_002967005.1 Mycobacterium talmoniae | reverse complement strand
TCGACATCGCGGGGTGGCGCCGCCGGCGCCGCGGCGGTGACCTTGGTCAAGGTGACCGCGCAGGCCTTGAACTCGGGTTGCTGCGAGGTGGGGTCGACGGCGTCGTTGGTGACGGCGTTGATCGACAGGTATTCGCCGAAGGCGTCGTTCCAGTGGAACGGGGCGAAGCAGTCGCCGGGCCGCACCCGGTCGGTGACCACCGCCGGCAGCACCGCGCGGCCCCGGCGCGACGCGATCTCGATCCGGTCGTCGTCGACGATGGAAAGCCGGGCGGCGTCGTCGGGATGGATCTCCACGAACGGTGCGGGGTTGAGTTTGTTGAGTTTGGCGACTTTGCCGGTCTTGGTCATGGTGTGCCACTGGTGCGGCAACCGACCGGTGTTGAGCAGGAACGGGTAGTCGTCGTCGGGCATTTCCTCGGGCAGCAGGTGCGGGCGGGCGAAGAACACCGCGCGGCCGCTGCCGGTCGCGAACGCCAACCGCGGGATGCTGCCGTCCTCGCGCACCCGCTGGGTCTGGCTGATCCCGTCGTTGAGGTAGCGGATCGGGTTGCGGTCCTCGGTGCCCTCCGGCGGGCAGGGCCACTGGATCGGGGTTTGGCGCAGCCGCTGATAGCTGACCCCGCGCAGGTCGTAGCCGGTCGTCGGGTTGTGAAACCGCTTGATCTCGTTGAATACGTCTTCGGCGCAGCCGTAGCTGAACGCGTCGCCGTAGCCCATCTCGGTGGCGATGCGGGCGATGATCTGCCAGTCCGGCAGCGCCTGTCCGGGCGGGTCAACCGCCTGCTGGAACAGGGTGAGGTTGCGCTCGGAGTTGATCATCACCCCGTCGCATTCGGTCCACAGCGCCGCCGGCAGCAGCACGTCGGCGTACTCGTTGGTCTCGGTGTCGGCGAACGCGTCCTGGGCGATCACCAGTTCGGCGGCCTCCAGGCCCTCCAACACGGTTTTCCGGTTGGCCACCGTGGCAACGGGATTGGTGCAGATGATCCAGCAGGCCTTGATCTGACCGTCGGCCATCTTGGTGAACATGTCGATGGTGCCGGTGCCCACCTCGGTGCGCAGCGTGCCGGCCGGCAGCCCCCACTGGTCTTCGACGAAGGCGCGGTCGTCGTCGCTGAGCACGCTGCGCTGCCCGGGCAAACCGGGACCCATGTAACCCATTTCGCGGCCGCCCATCGCGTTGGGCTGCCCGGTCAGCGAGAACGGGCCGCTGCCGGTCTTGCAGATCGCGCCGGTGGCCAGGTGCAGGTTGCAGACCGCGTTGGTGTTCCAGGTGCCGTGCGTGCTTTGGTTGAGCCCCATCGTCCAGCAGCTCATCCAGTTGGCGGCTTCACCGATCCACTGGGCGGCGGTGCGGATGTCGGCCTCGGGGATGCCGGTGATCTCGGCCACGTGGTCCGGCGGGAATTGCTCGGCGAAGCTGGGCATCACCTCCCAACCCTCGGTGAACTCGGCGATGAATTCGTCGTCGGTGTGGCCGTTTTGGATGAGCAGGTGCAGCAGGCCGTTGAGCAGCGCGAGGTCGGTGCCGGGCGCGATCTGCAAAAACAGGTCGGCCTTTTCGGCGGTCGCGGTGCGCCGCGGGTCGACGACGATCAGTTTGGCGCCGGCTTTGACCCGGTCCATCAGCCGCAGAAACAAGATCGGGTGGCAGTCGGCCATATTGGCCCCGATCACGAAGAACACGTCGGCGTGATCGAAATCCTGATACGAGCCGGGCGGTCCGTCGGCGCCCAGCGACTGCTTGTACCCGGATCCGGCGCTGGCCATGCACAGCCGCGAGTTGGACTCGATCTGGTTGGTGCCGATGAACCCCTTGGCCAGCTTGTTCGCCAAATACTGGGCCTCGGTGGACATCTGCCCGGACACGTAGAGCGCGACGGCGTCGGGTCCGTGTTCGTCGAGGATCGCCCGGAGCCGGGTCGCGCAGTGGGTGATGGCGGCGTCGACGTCGGCCGGTTCGATCGGTTCACCGCGGTGCGGGCGCAGGAACGCCGACTCCATCCGGCCGGGCGCGGCCAGCATGTCGGCCGTGGTCGCGCCCTTGGTGCATAACCGGCCGAAGTTGGTGGGGTGCGTTTTGTTGCCGGTGGATTTGGCGACCGAGCGTCGCCCGGTCTCCGGATCGGTGTCGACCTGCAGCACCATGCCGCACCCGACGCCGCAGTATGCGCACAGCGTGTCGACGGTGTGCGGGTCCGCAGGCACGCGTGTCTCCCTCCTCAAATTGGGTGTGCCACCACGGTGCCCTGCCCAGGTTTCAAGATCATTTCCTGATGCTGGGAACCCGGTGTGATAACCCCACCGGGTTGCTGACAGCCCGTAAGCTTCGGGGCGTGCGGCATGCGATGGTGGCAATCCTGGTGGCTGTGGGCCTGATCACAGCGGGCTGCGGCTGGAAGCCCGGTGGCCCCGCGTCGGCCCCGCCGGACAGCTGCGCGGACTCCGACGGGCCGAGCGCGGACACCGTGCAGCACGCGATTATCGCGGAGCCGAGCGCGGTGCCGGGGTCGACCTGGACCGAAATCGGGCGCGGGCACACCCACGATTGCCGGCTGTACTGGGTGCAGATCGCGCCGAGCAGCGCGACCGCGGTGAGCCCCAACCAGCTGCTGTTCTTCGACCACAACACCCCGTTGGGCAGCCCCACCACCAACCCGAAGCCCTACACGACGGTGCTGACGCCCGGCGAGGACACCGTCACCGTGCAATACCAGTGGCAAAAGGGCGGTGACACGCCCGAACGACCCACCGGCATCGGCACGGTGCGCTACCAGATCGGGCCCGACGGCAAACTCAAAGCGCTCGACCCGATTCCGAACCAGTAGCGGTGGTCGCTGGGTCTAACCCTGCACCGTCGGGCGGATGGTGATGTCGCCGATCTCGATGTCGTGTGGCTGTTCGATAGCAAAGGCGACGGCGCGTGCGGTCGCCTCGCCGATGCCGCTGCTAGCTCCGGTGATGGCCACGACTTTGCCGTCGATGCCTGACATCTCGACTTCCTCAATCTGTTGGTGTCGCGCCGGATGGTTCGGGCTGCTTCCTTGCGCTTGAACTGCGGCGAGCGTGCGCAGACCCGTGGTTTTGTCCGGCGTAGTAAGAGGGCTATGTCGATAAATGTTGATCAAAAAGACGTCCTCCTGGTGTCGTTGACGGGCTTGGTATCCCAATACACCGAGGAGGAGTCATGGTTGAGGATAGTGGTCTGTCGCGTGGTGACAAACGTCGCAATGCCAAGTTGGCGGCATTGCGTGAGCTGGTCCCGGTCGATAACGCGGTCTTTGCCATCGATTTGGCCGATCACAAGCAGG
>PPEA01000257.1 GCA_002967005.1 Mycobacterium talmoniae | reverse complement strand
CCCCTTCCTCACCAAACTCGATTGCACGCTGTCGGGGAAAAATCAGACCCCGCTTGACGGACTACGTAGAGACGAGGAACGGGCAGGCCCCCCAACCCCTTGACTAAAACCAGTTACGTTGGTGTCGGCCGGGGACACGCACGCTCGCGGCAGAAGGTGACCTCAGCCGGGCAGGTTTTCCGGGTGCAGCATTTCGGCGTACCGCAACGGCTCGGGGATCCCGAACCCGTCGACCAACACCTCGGCGTGGGGCCGCAGCTTGCGGCACCGGTCGTTGATGCCGCGGGTGACCGCCTTGGCCCGCTCGGTGGACAGGTAGCGGTGCTCGATGTACCAGGCCTTGTCTTCTTCGATCACGCTCAACGCGTAGAGATCACACACCAACTCCAGCAATTCGCGGGCCTGCTCGTCCTCGCACGCCTCGATGCCGGCGACGAAGGCTTCCAGCACCACCCGGTCGATGTGGGCGGTCGCGGCGTGCAGCACGTGATCCTGCACGGCGTTGAACGCGTCGAACTCGCTCATCTCGTTGGCCTTGCCCTGCAGCCGGCGGGCCACCGAGGACAGCAGGTAATCCTCGCGGTCCTCGAACATGTGCACCTGGGTGCCGCGGTTGAACAGGCTGCCCTCTTCCTCGCTGTCCTGTCGGGCGTCCACCAGCCGCTGCATAATCGCCTCGGCCGCCGTGCGTTTCATCACCCGGTCACCGACCGCGTTGGCCGCGAACCGCACCCACTCCACCGGGCTCATCGACCCGATGTCGTCGGCGTAGGCGGTCAGCAACTGTTTGGCCACCAACTGGGTCAGCACGTGGTTGTCGCCTTCGAAGGTGGTGAACACGTCGGTGTCGGCCCGCAGCGCGATCAGCCGGTTCTCGGCCATGTACCCGGCGCCGCCGCAGGCTCCCGGGCCTCCTGGATCGCCCGCGACGCGTGCCAGGTGTTGGCGGCCTTCAAGCCGGCGGCGCGGGCCTCCAGCTCGCGCTGCTCCTCGGCGTCGGGGTCTTCGGCGGTCTGCAGGTCGTGGCATTTGGACACCAGCTCGTTCTGTGCGAACTGCAGCGCATACGACCGGGCGATCAGCGGGAACAGCCGACGCTGATGCACCAGGTAGTCCATGATCAGCACCTCACCCTCGTCGTCGGGCGCGGTGAATTGCCTGCGCTGCAACGCATACCGGGTGGCGATGTCCAGGGCCACCCGGGCGGCGGCGCCGGCGCTGCCGCCGACGGTGACCCGGCCGCGGATCAGGGTGCCCAGCATGGTGAAGAACCGCCGGCCCCGGCTTTCGATCGGCGAGCTGTAGCTGCCGTCGGGTGCGACGTCGCCGTAGCGGTTGAGCAGATTTTCCCGTGGGACCCGGACGTGGTCGAACCGGATGCGCCCGTTGTCGACCCCGGGCAGCCCGCCCTTGTAGTGGCAGTCCGAGGTGGTGACCCCCGGCAGGTCGTTGCCGTCGGGGTCGCGGATGGGCACCACGAAGCAGTGCACGCCGTGGCTTTGCGGTTCCTCGCCCGGACCGGCGGTGATCAGCTGCGCGAACACCGCTGCGACGGTGGCGGTTTCGGCGGCGCCGCCGATGTAGTCTTTGCGCGCCGACGGGGTGGGGGAGTCGATGACGAACTCTTGGGTCGCCGCGTCGTAGGTGGCGGTGGTTTCCAGGGACTGCACGTCGCTGCCGTGCCCGGTCTCGGTCATCGCGAAGCAGCCGAGCAAATCCAGGTTGATGATCGGTTTGACGTATTTCTCGTGGTGCCGCTCGGTGCCCAGGTTCTCGATCGCACCGCCGAACAGGCCCCACTGCACCCCGGCCTTGACCATCAGCGACAGGTCCGACATCGCCAGCATCTCGATCATGGTGATCGCCGCGCCGACGTCGCCGGTGCCGCCGTGTTCCTTGTTGAAGCCGTCGGCGGCCGCCCCGGCGGACGCCATGATCCTCAGCTGTTCAGCCACTTTGGTGCGGGCGATGACCGTGTTCGGGGTGTGGTGCGGGCGAAACACCGGATCGGTCAGCTTGGTCCGGATCCGGTTTTTCACGTCATGCCAGCGGCCGTCCAGGGTATTGCGCAGATGTTCGGCGGTGGTGGTCATCCCTCGACGGTAGCGCCGAGTCGCTCCGGTTACCCGGGCTTTTCGCCGCCGCCGACCTCGACGAGATCCGCGACCGGCACCGACGCACCCGGGACGAGGGCCGCCCGGCCGCAGTCGCCAAGCGGCACAACCAGAATCGGCGCACCGCACGGGAGAACATCGCCGATCTGGTCGACTCCGGCAGCTTCATCGAGTACGGGGCCTTAGCGCTGGCCGCGCAGCGCAGCCGCCGCTCCGAGGAGGACCTGATCGCCAACACCCCGGCCGACGGACTGGTCGCCGGTCTGGCCAGGATCGGTGGTGCCGAAGCGGCCGTGCTGTCCTACGACTACACGGTGCTGGCCGGCACCCAGGGCATGCGCAACCACGCCAAGACCGACCGGGTTTTCGAATTGGCTGCGCGCAGAAGGCTGCCGGTGGTGCTGTTCGCCGAGGGTGGCGGCGGGCGGCCCGGCGACACCGACGTCGGCGGCATGGCCGGACTCGATGTGCCCACGT
>PPEA01000256.1 GCA_002967005.1 Mycobacterium talmoniae | reverse complement strand
CCAGCCACGCCGACCTGCGCATTCACCGGCTGGCCACCGAGGTGATCCAGCTGCGCGACGGGGTACTGGAAACCGCGGTGGTGACCCGCGAGCTCGGGTTGGCGGTGCGGGTCATCGTGGACGGCACCTGGGGGTTCGCCTCGCACGCCGAACTGTCCCCGGACGTGGCCGCCGACACCGCGCGCCGGGCCGTGCAGGTGGCCACCACGCTGGCCGCGCTCAACACCGAGCGCATCGAGCTGGCGCCCGAGCCGGTGTACCACGACGCCAGCTGGGTGTCGCAGTATGCGATCGACCCGTTCGACGTGCCCAGCGCCGACAAGATCGCGGTGCTGGAGGACTACTCGAGCCGGCTGCTGACCGCCGACGGGATCGATCACGTGTCGGCCGCGCTGATCGCGGTCAAGGAGCAGACCTTCTACGCCGACACCTTCGGCTCGTCGATCACCCAGCAGCGGGTGCGGCTGATGCCCACGTTCGACGCGGTGACCGTCAGCGCCGACGGGTTCGACTCGATGCGCACCCTGGCCCCGCCCACCGCGCGCGGCTGGGAGGTGCTGGCCGGCGACGAAATCTGGGACTGGTCGACCGAGCTGGCGCAGCTGCCGTCGCTGCTGGCCGAAAAGGTCGCCGCGCCCAGCGTGGCGCCGGGCCGTAAAGACCTCGTCATCGACCCCACCAACCTGTGGCTGACCATCCACGAATCCATCGGGCACGCCACCGAATACGACCGCGCCATCGGGTACGAGGCCGCCTACGCCGGCACCTCGTTCGCCACCCCGGACAAGCTCGGCACGCTGCGCTACGGGTCGCCGGTGATGAACGTGACCGCCGACCGCACCGTGCCCCACGGGTTGGCCAGCATCGGCTACGACGACGAGGGGGTCGCCGCGCAAAGCTGGGATCTGGTGCGCGACGGGGTGTTTGTCGGCTATCAGCTGGACCGGGTGTTCGCGCCGCGGCTGGGGCAGCCGCGCTCCAACGGCTGCTCCTACGCGGACTCGCCGCACCATGTGCCGATCCAGCGGATGGCCAACGTGTCGCTGCAACCCGGCCCCGAGGACCTGTCCACCGCCGATTTGATCGGCCGCGTCGAGGACGGCATCTACATCGTGGGCGACAAGTCCTGGTCAATCGATATGCAGCGCTACAACTTTCAGTTCACCGGGCAGCGGTTCTACCGCATCGACGGCGGCCGCCTGGACGGTCAGCTGCGCGACGTCGCCTACCAGGCCACCACCACCGACTTCTGGAACTCGATGGAAGCCGTCGGCGGGCCGTCCACCTGGCGACTCGGCGGGGCGTTCAACTGCGGCAAGGCCCAGCCGGGCCAGGTGGCCGCGGTCAGCCACGGCTGCCCGTCGGCGCTGTTCCGCGGCGTCAACGTGCTCAACACCCGCAGCGAGGGAGGCCGCTGATGATCCCCCGCAGCAGGTGGTCGATATCGCGTTGGGCGCGCCCGCGCGCGCCGACGAAACCAGTGGTGCTGATCACCGACCGCGCCGAGGCGTCGCTGCGCTGGGCCGGCAACTCGATGACCACCAACGGGGTTTCGACCAG
>PPEA01000255.1 GCA_002967005.1 Mycobacterium talmoniae | reverse complement strand
GCCGCTGCTGACCGGGGCCGGGGTGCCCGACGACTGGGACGTGGCGGTGCCGGGGACCGGCGCCGAGGTGTTCGCCGGGGTGACCGGCGCGTTGAGCCGCGGCTTCGGCGGCACCGACCGGCTGTACGGGTTCGCCCGCCACGAGCTGGAGACGACGTTCGTGGCGTCCTCGACCGGGCTGCGGCGCCGCTACACCCAACCCACCGGATCGGTGGAGATCAACGCCAAACGCGGTGACGCCAGCGCCTGGGCGGGGGTGGCCACCCCCGACTTCGTCGACGTGCCAACGGATCTGCTGCTGGAGCAGCTGTCGACCCGGCTCGGCTGGGCGCAGCGGACCGTGGAGCTGCCCGCCGGCCGCTACGAGACGCTGATGCCGCCGTCCACGGTGGCCGACATGATGATCTATCTGGGCTGGACGATGGGCGGTCGCGGGGCGCAGGAGGGCCGCACCGCGCTGGCCGCCCCCGGCGGCGGCACCCGGGTGGGGGAGCGGCTGACCGACCTGCCGCTGACGCTGTACTCCGACCCGTCGGCCGCCGGGCTGCAGTGCGCGCCGTTCGTGGCCGCCACCAGTTCCTCGGAGACGGTGTCGGTGTTCGACAACGGGATGGACATCCACCGGGTGGACTGGGTGCGTGACGGGGTGATCAACGCCCTGGTTTACCCGCGGGCCACCGCCGCCGAATTCGAGGCCCCGGTGGCGGTGGCCGCCGACAACCTGCTGATGACCGGCGGATCCGAGACCCTCGACGACATGATCGCCGCCACCGAGCGCGGCCTGCTGCTGACCACGCTGTGGTACATCCGCGAGGTCGACCCCACCACGCTGCTGTTGACCGGGCTCACCCGCGACGGCGTCTACCTGGTCGAAGACGGGCAGGTGCGCGCGGCGGTGAACAACTTCCGGTTCAACGAGAGCCCGCTGGATCTGCTGCGCCGCGCCACCCAGGCCGGGCGGTCCGAGCCGACGCTGCCGCGGGAATGGGGCGACTGGGCCACTCGGGCGGCGATGCCGCCGCTACGGATCCCGGACTTCCACATGTCGTCGGTGAGCCAAGCGCAGTAGTTTTCTACAGTGGTCGCCGTGTATGCGAGTCAATCCGGTGTCTGCCCTGCCTGCGGCCGCCCGCCGGGCACCGTTGATCCGAATGGTCCGCCGCCGGAGTTGGTGACCTCGTACACCGCGACGCCGACGGATGCGCGGGCGCTGGCGAACGCCGGTTTGCCGCGGTTGCTGGCGGTGACCGCATTGGCGGGTGTGGCACTGGGTTTCGGAATCTGGTTGACGTCGGACACGGTGGCCATCGCGATCGTGGCCGGGCTGCTGTGCGCGGTCGTCCTGCCGGTGACGGTCGTGGCTAAAACGCGGCAGGCGCAAACCAGGGCGTTTTCGGCGGTGTTGTTTCCCGGCGCGCAGTGGTCGGTCGAGTACTTCCCGGACCGCTTCACGCTGCGCAATCCGATAGTGACCACGACAATCGGCTACCGGAACATCAGCGCCGTTGCGGTCAAGCCGGGGTATGTCACCTTGTCCACGACCGCCGGTACCAGGATGGTGTTGCCGTCGGCGCTGGTGCCCCCGGCGGCGCTCGGCTACTTTCCGGTGCGGCGCGGCTGAGCCGGGTGGCCAGGGCGCCGTTCCTCGCCTAATAGGATGCGCATCTCGCCCGTCCTTGACGAAATCTTTTGTCGGGAGCAGACCCCACGGGCCCATAAACTTAGACGAACGCGATGCTCGTGTTTGGGAGGATGCTCGTGGGGCTGATCGAGGCTTTCAATGTGACGTGGTCGCAGGCGCATTCCACAATGGGCGGGGTCGAACGTAGCCATGCTTAAGGATTGGTGGCTTGAGTATTGGTGGATTCTGGCGGTATTGGCATACTTCATTGTGTTCTGGCTGGTTGCAACCCGGACGTCGGCAACAACGACACGGAACTTCTCATTGGCAACCATCTGCGCGTTCATTCTATTAATTCCAACCATGCACCCGCCGGGAAACTACATCGACGCGGCACTGATCGTGCTCGCCCTGGTGCTCCACGAACGTGGCCGACGGATGCGTGAGACGAATTCCACGCGACTGCTGCCCCGGTTCGGCCGATCACGGACGCCGTCGCATCGCCGCGAGCCGTGACGCCGCGGACAGGTACGGCCGGACCTGGCCGACCAGGTCGTTCCAGGCCGGTCGGGTGAGACGCACGGCTGTGTCGCCATCGCGTCGCCCCTCCTCGACGCGGACCGTCGCGCCGTCGCTGGCATAGGTGACGGCGTCGTCGTCGACCACAAACGAGATGGAGCCGGCGGGTGCGCCTCACCGGCCGCGGACGCGAGGATCTCCGGGCGACGGCGGGCGCACACCCGGGTAGCAGCGCCATCTGGCGATTATCCACGCGCCCGAGGACGGGGCACGCAGCATGCGCGGGATTGGGCCTCGGTAAATTTGATTGCCATGAACGCACGTGTCGAACAGCTGGAGTTCCAGGCCGAGGCCCGCCAACTGCTGGACCTGATGGTCCACTCGGTGTACTCCAACAAGGATTCGTTTCTGCGGGAGCTGATCTCGAACGCCTCCGATGCGCTGGACAAGCTGCGGCTGGAGGCGTTCAAGAACAAGGACCTGGACGTCGACACCTCCGATCTGCACATCGAGATCGAGGTCGGCACCGAGCCGCGCACCCTGACCGTCCGCGACAACGGCATCGGCATGACCCGCGCCGAAGTGGTGGACCTGATCGGCACCCTGGCCAAGTCCGGGACCGCCGAACTGCGCCAGCAGCTGCGGGAGGCCAAGAACGCCGCCACCTCCGAGGAGCTGATCGGCCAGTTCGGGATCGGCTTCTACTCGAGTTTCATGGTCGCCGACAAGGTCGAGCTGCTCACCCGCAAGGCCGGCGAGAGCGAGGCCACCCGGTGGGAATCCTCCGGTGAGGGCACCTACACCATCGAGTCGGTCGACGACGCCCCGCAGGGCACCTCGGTGACCCTGCACCTCAAGCCGGAGGACGCCGAGGACGGGCTGCACGACTACACCGCGGAGTGGACCATCCGCAACCTGGTCAAGAAGTACTCGGACTTCATTTCCTGGCCGATCCGTATGCAGGTCGAGCGGCGTACCCCGCCCGCCGAAGAGGGTGGCGAAGAGACCGTCACCGTCGAAACCGACACCCTCAACTCGATGAAGGCGCTGTGGGCCCGGCCCAAAGACGAGGTCTCCGAGGAGGAGTACAAGGAGTTTTATAAGCACGTCGCGCATGCTTGGGACGATCCGCTCGAGGTCATCGCGATGAAGGCCGAGGGCACCTTCGAATACCAGGCCCTGCTGTTCCTGCCGTCGCACGCCCCGTTCGACCTGTTCACCCGGGACGCCAAGGTCGGGGTGCAGCTGTACGTCAAACGGGTCTTCATCATGAGCGACTGCGACGAGCTGATGCCCGAATACCTGCGGTTCGTCAAGGGGGTCGTCGACGCACAAGACATGTCGCTCAACGTATCCCGCGAAATCCTGCAGCAGGATCGGCAGATCAAAGCGATCCGGCGTCGGCTGACCAAGAAGGTGCTGTCCACGATCAAGGACCTGCAGTCCGAGCGGCCCGAGGACTACCGCACCTTCTGGACCCAGTTCGGCCGGGTCCTCAAAGAGGGCCTGATGAGCGACTTCGACAACCAGGACACGCTGCTGCGGATCTCCTCGTTCGCCTCCACGCACAGCGACGAGGAGTCCACCACGCTGGCCGAGTACGTCGAGCGGATGAAGGACGGCCAAGAGCAGATCTTCTACGCCACCGGTGAGACGCGCGAGCAACTGCTGAAGTCCCCGCACCTGGAGGCGTTCAAAGCCAAGGGCTACGAGGTGCTGCTGCTCACCGACCCCGTCGATGAAGTCTGGGTGGGCACCGTCACCGACTTCGACGGCAAACCGCTGCAGTCGGTGGCCAAGGGCGAGGTGGACCTGGACTCCGAGGAGGAAAAGGCCGCCCACGAGGCCGAGCGCCAGGAACAGGAGAAGGACTTCGCCGACCTGCTGACCTGGCTGCAGGAGACGCTGGACGAGCACGTCAAGGAGGTGCGGCTGTCCAGCCGGCTCACCGAGTCGCCGGCCTGCCTGATCACCGACGCGTTCGGGATCACCCCGGCGCTGGCCCGGATGTACCGGGCGTCCGGGCAGGAAGTCCCGCTGGGCAAGCGGATCCTGGAGCTCAACCCGAACCATCCGCTGGTCACCGGCCTGCGCGACGCCCAGAAGAACCGCGGCGATGACCCGTCGGTGGCCGAGACCGCCGAATTGCTCTATGGCACAGCGCTGCTCGCCGAAGGCGGGGCGCTGGAGGATCCGGCCCGGTTCGCCGAACTGCTGGCGCACCGGCTGGCCCGCACGGTGTAGCCGGGCTTAGGCCGGCGGCGGCTCTGCTGAAATCGACGTCCAGATTGACCTATAGCCCCGGAAATCGGGGGTTCGCGCCATATACACGTCGATCTCAGCAGCTGGACCGGAGAATGGGCTATCGCGGACCGGGCGCGTCGGCGTGGCGGGCCAGGAAGTCCAGCACCGCGTCGGCGAAGATGTCGTTGCGGTCGCCGGCAACCATGTGCCCGGCGCCGCGCACGTCGACGAACTCGACCTGCGGGAAGCGGGCCAGGAAGGCTTCGGCTCGGTCTTCGCTGACCAGATCGCTGAGCTGGCCGCGCACCAGCAGCATCGGCACGCCGCTGCGCAGGATCGCCTCGACGGCCGCGTACAACCGGTCGACCTCGGTCACCTCGATCGGCGGCAGCGACGCGCTGCCGCTGATGAACTGCGGATCCCAATGCCAGAACCAGCGATCGCCGCGGCGCCGCGTCGAAATCCACAGCACCAGATAGTCCTGCACGCAGCCGGCCAGCACCGCCCCGATGATGATCCAGATGGTGCCCGGCAGATAACCCATCTGCGCGGCCAGCACCGGCCCGACCAACGGCCCCGCCCCGGCGATCGCGGCGAAATGGTGACCGAACAGCACCCGCCGGTCGGTCGGCATGTAATCGGTGCCGTTCTCGAAGATTTCGGCCGGGGTGGCGTGATCGTCGCGCGGCCGCACGATCTTCAGCTCGATCAGCCGCGCATAGAACCGGTAGCCGATCACGTAGGTGCACACGGCGGCGATCACGAACCAGACGGCGTTGACCGTCTCGCCGCGGGCGAACGCGATGACCGCCCACGCCACCGCACCGGCCAGGGCGATGATCCCGAAGATCAGCTTGTGCCGCGGCGTGATCGGGGAGCGGTCGACGATCGCGACCGGCGGCAGGCCGGCGTCGGTGCGGATATAGCTGACGTGCCCGTCGTCGGTCCGCTCCGGCGCGGTCGATACCGCCACGGCTCCCCCCTCACGTTGGAGTTTGTGCTCGGCGTGATCCTTACACGACGGCGGTGCGCGCGCCCGCCGAGAGCTCAGCCCGGGTACAGGGCGCGCACCGCGTCGATGGTGTCGGCCTCGGCGGCGGGTTTGTCGTCGCGGTAGCGCAGCACCCGGGCGAACCGCAGCGCCAGCCCGCCCGGATAGCGGGCGGAGCGCTGCACCCCGTCGAAGGCGATCTCGACGACCTGCTCGGGTCGCAGCCGCACCACGTAGCCGTCGGTGGGGCCGACCGCCAGCTGCAAGAACCGGGCGGTCTGCCAGTCCAGCATGGCGTCGGTCATCCCCTTGAACGTCTTGCCCAGCATCACGTAGCCGCCGGTGGCCGGATCCCGCGCGCCCAGGTGGATGTTGGACAGCTTGCCGCTGCGCCGCCCCGAGCCCCACTCGACGGCCAGCACCACCAGATCCAGCGTGTGCACCGGTTTGACCTTCAACCAGCCCGCCCCGCGGCGACCCGCCTGATACGCCGCGGTCAACGACTTCGCCATCACGCCCTCGTGGCCGGCGGCCAGCGTCGCGGCCAAAAACTGCGCGGCGGCCGCCGGGTCGGCCGTGATGAGCCGGTCGACCCGGTGTGCGGCCGGCACGATCTCATCGAGGACGGCCAGTCGGTCGGTCGTCGGCGCGTCGAGCAGGTCGACGCCGTCGCGGTGCAGGACGTCGAAGAAGAACACCGACAGCGGCTGGGCGCGGCGGGGCGCCGCGG